>JBARUM010000265.1:0-1648 GCA_049645725.1 Maribacter sp. | reverse complement strand
TAGGACTACTACTCAGGAAAATGGAGTTGATAAGTTTGATATCTTTGTAATCGATAGATCAACAGGTCAAGAGTTATCACTATTTGAGTATAACCCAGGTCATAAGGCTTTCTTTAGTGATGCTTATATTAAGAGTCTTATTAGACAGCGTAACAGCCGTATGCAACGATCTTACAGCCCTATAATATTTGATGAGTCAGACAGCCCAATCAAAGAGGATCGGATCCCAATGTATTATGAAATCAATAGGAAGTATTTTGAGAAAGATAATTCTAAGGTTTTAGTTGTTAGTCAAAAAGATTCAGCTGTTAATTATATGAATAAGATTATTAATATGGAGGAATTAAAAGTTTAGTAATCGGGGTTAATAGCCCCCTTTTTTTAATTATATTTTTAATTATTACTTGCATAAGTTTAAAATATAAGTTACTATAACTAATAAGGAGTTTTTCATGTATATTTATTTATTTGAATATGAAGATATTTGCAAGGTTGGGGTTTCATTTGATCCAACAAGAAGGATTAAAGCGTTTCCTTTTATGAATGAAGTTATTTCAAAAAAAATGGTTAATGCTAGATGTTTAGAGTCTGATATCATAGAGATTTTTAAAGACAAATCAATAGGGGGAGAGTTTTTTAAGGACTGTAAAGAAGAAATAAAAAAATATATATTAGATTCCTTAGAATTAAAAGATGACTTACTCTCTGTAAAGCAAATTCAAATAGGAGATTATGAGTGTTTGTTTGATAAGAAAACTGGATTCTTTAATATTACTGACTTTTATAATAAGTTAGTTTTAAATGATAGAATATATAGCCCACAACCTATAGCAAATATAATTAAAAACAAAAATATTTCTATGTTTATTGAAGATTTTGAGAATAAATTTGATTTTTGTCCTATTTTTAAAGTTTATGGAAGATCAGGGGGAACCTATGTTCACTTATACTTATTTTCAGAAATAATAAACATCTTAAATCTTAACAAAGAAAAGGTAAGTGTTTATGAACTAATGTATAACACTGATATCGGCATTGATGTTCTTAAATTAAAAAATGATGATGCTATAAGAATTGGGATTAAAAAAGCTTTAGAGTACGACAAAAAAGGGAGATAATAAATGAATAGTCTAACATTAAGCGGAAACATTACAGGGGATCCCCAGGTATTTGCACCTGAGGGGTCAGAGTCAACAAAGATTACTTTTAACATTGCTAATAATGATAATAGTAAAAAAATTAACGGTGAGTGGCAATCAGTACCAATGTTTATGGAAGTTGAGTACTGGACTAAAAACCCTCAAAAATGGCTTCAAAAGATTGTTAAGGGTAATAAATGTTCTTTTGTAGGATCACTAAAAATGGAGTTATGGGAACAGGAAGGGCAGAGACGAAGCAAGTTAGTTGCTGAAATTCCTAGTAATAAGTTTCCAGAGATAGTGGAGAAAACACCATTTTAATAATTGGCCCCGAAAGGGGTTTTGGGGAGATAACATGAAAATATACGATAGGCAAGAAAAATTATTAGCTGAAACAGGTAAACAAATAGGGTTATATGACATTATTAAAATTAAAGATGTTTTATATTCAGTTTGTATTAAAAGCCATGATATTACTGTAGAGCCCTTTACTTTCAACAGTGATATAG
>JBARUM010000264.1:0-1597 GCA_049645725.1 Maribacter sp. | reverse complement strand
ATGCCATAGGCATGATAAACGACCAGGTTTTAACCCCTACATTGGACAGTCTTGCAAAAAAAGGTTTGTTTTACAGTCAAGCCGTGTGTCAAGCCCCAATGTGCGTTCCAAGCCGGAATTCAATAATGTTTGGGCTCTACCCAAATCAAACAGGGGTATATAGAAATACGGGTGGTGGACTTCCCGATGATAGTTTGCCAGGAAAAACAATGGCACAGTACTTCAAGGATGCTGGTTATGAAACTGCAGGTTTTGGAAAAACCCATTGGGGTAAATACAAGACGGGTACTAGGGGTTTTGAAACGCGCTATGTATCGGAATTAAAAGAAGAGGGATCTATTAGTATGGCCGAAATGAATCCGGATGCGAAGGCGAGGTATATGGAGGAAACAAAAGGAATGGGCGCAGGTGAAGAAAATAATCTAGGTTACCTTGGTTTTACAAGCGAACTAGCTGAGGAAGACCATAGAGATGGATGGATAACTAAGCAGGCCATAACGTATATTAATAATAGGGACGATGACAGGCCACTGTTCTTTTACTTATCCTATATGAAACCTCATGCAGGTCACAACGTGCCCAAAGGTTATGAGAATCTATACGATGCAGATAGTATTACTTATGCGCAACAGCCCGATTGGGAAAAAGACTATTCTCCACATTCAGAAGGAGTGAACAGAAGGGAGCTTTATGAAGAGTATTGGAAAAATGCCTCAGAAGAGGAATGGCGTCTAATGACCATGCGCTATTATGCCAATGTAACTTGGATTGATGATATGATGGGAAGAACGTTAAACGCACTCAAGAAGAAAGGCCTGCTTGAAAATACGATTATAGTGTACAGCTCCGATCATGGGGAAATGTTGGGGGAACGTTATTATCGATTTAATAAGTACAATTTGTATGAAGCTAGTGTGCGGGTGCCCATGATATTAGCAGGTAGTGGTTTGCCAGAAACGGTAGATAGAGGTAAAATAATAGAGGAACCTACTGAGAATATAGATATTTTGCCTACGCTTTTAGGCTTGGCAGGAATAGAACCAGAGCGTGTATTACCGGGTAAAAACTTATTGGAAAGTAAGCCGAGGGAAGCAAGTTTTTCTTCGCTGCATGAGCGTGAGGGTGAAGCAGCTTTTATGTGGAGGACAAATGAGCATAAATTAATATTGGTCCTAAATCGAAAAAAAGAAGCAGCCGATTATTCCAGCGAAGATATTATAATAGGTGAATTTTATGATTTAAATAATGATCCCAAAGAATGGAATGATTTATATGGGCAAAAGGAAATAGAAGCTGTTCAAAACGAATATACGCTGAAACTGCTGAATCATCTGCGCTTATTGTAAGAGTAAATTTACATTAGAAATTTCAGGTTTAAATGAAGAATTATTCTGTGTGCCTAAAAACCTTAGTTTGTATTCGTTTGTCACCTGCTCCAACTTCTTATTTCTTATAATCCCATTAATGATGGATGCTATTCTATTTCCATATTCGTGGATTTCGCTTTTATTGTAGGTTTGTTCCAATTGATGAACATAGAAACCGAACCTTTTATTTGCCCATTTATTTGACTGGGTTGTGCATCCGGACCAAACTC
>JBARUM010000263.1:0-2331 GCA_049645725.1 Maribacter sp. | reverse complement strand
TTCCTAAATATAACTTTGTAGAAGCTTCAAGGTCTGGAGTATCATTAATTGAATCCTTGGAAATAATTTCAAAACTAGATACCTTAAATCCTTATTTTCATTTAATATATCTAAGTGATTCTGATTTCACCGAAAGTATTTCCAATATTTCAAGAAAAAAAGACATCTTACAGGTAGATTTAGACAAAAATATTATCTTAAATGGTGAGCTTAAAGCACCATTTTTTAAGAATATTCTATACAATTGGAAAGGTCTCTATTTTCTCTATAATAGATATAATACAATTCAAGCAAAAAAATCAAAATTCATCAAGAATATTGATGAAAAAAATAATCGAATATCAGAAAATCACTTTCCTCTGTGTAACGATTTATTAAATTTTATCACCTCGAACTATAAAACAAGCAAATTAATTTTTGTTTTTCGACCGGAAAGTAGTCAAAATTTGATTCAATTAGTAGAATCCAAAGGTATTACTACCATAAAATTAGAAAGAAAAGAAAAAGAAAATTGGTCTTTCGAATTCGATAAACATTGGACTTGTTCTGGACATTCTTTTGCTGCGAAACAAGTAGCAAAAAAAATTAAACATATTTTAAAAAAAGATATGAGAATAATTAATAAAGTTCCAAACTTAAATCAATAAATTGTTTCGCTTATTAACGTTAAAAATCCGCCGTGCACGTAATCATTAAAAATTTGCATGTTCGTAAATTTAGCATTATTAATAAATGTAGATCCATCTATTTGCCATATATCTTTTACGGACTCATGATCTCTTTCCCCTACATTCAATCCATGAAGTACTTCCCATTCATCAGCCATACCATCCAAATCAGAATCCTTGTAGGGTAATTCGGAATTGGGGATTTTCGGTAAAACAAATCGAGATTGTTTGTCCAAAAAAGCGTTGTCCTTGCCACCAATAGCATCATTTAGATAAGATTCTATAAATGGATGAAAATATTTAATACGCTCCCCTCTAGAGTTCATCACATAGCGCGATCCAACATTTTTATTTACAATGTTATAATTGTAAGTATCTAATGCAGACTTAATATGAATATCTAAACCTAACAAATGCATCTCATTTGTAAAAAAATTAGTTGGCAGTGTATGTCCAGAGATAAAACCTTTAGAAGTGGTATGTTGCGTCCATAAAGATTTATTGTCAGCTAATGGGTCCGTGAAGCTATCAGAAATAATATTCCCAGAGGAGAAAATTTTTGGAAGAGGTTTCCAGAATTCGCTACCTAAATCATCAGCATTCCACTTTTTTCCAACTCTAGAGGATGATCTTGGACCCTTTTTATAGTAGTTGTTGACATCATTTACGTTTAATGGTAATTTGTGAGATTCCAAACGAGAGCCATAGTTAAATGCAAATTGATTTACAATATCAATATAATGATTACTTAATCCCTGTGCATTTGGAAATCTATGTTTGATGTGAATGTATGCATTATCATGAGCACTTCCCGATTGACTTTCTTGCTTATTAAAATTTGTAGAAAATATTGAACCAACATTATGGTCCGGTTCTCCCTCTATCGCCAAATTTCTTTGGACGGTGAAATAATTGCTAGTGGTAATACTATAAGCTTCATCTGCACCCCACCCGAATGTATTATCTGATAAAATAAGTCTTTCTGTGAAATCTGAACTAAAAGTATCGTCAACCGCTTCAACCATCTTATTACCTCCTAAAAATGTAATTCCCCGAATTATAAAATTACCGTTTGTTTTTGAAAGCCTAAAAGTATCTCCATAAACTATTATTCCAGGAAATGGTGCAGTCCCACCTAAAACCGTCTTATCCCCTTTATCCGCTCCGCTAATTTTTAATTCATCGTTTAAATAAATTACACCAGAAACCCTGAAAATTATGTAACCAGCATCAGGGTGATTTAAAGCATACTTAAAAGACCCTGAATGAATACCAGTGGTTTTATTGTATGAACCACCATTATTATCATCCAAATTAGTTACATAAAAGATTTTACCACCCTTACCACCACTAACTTTATCTACCCCATGCCCAGAGGCTGAGGGAAAAGCCTTTATTTTATCCAAAATTATAGAACCTGTATCAACAACATTTACAGTAACTGTACCCTGTTGTGTTACTGCCTCATCTTCAGTACCCGTCTCAACATCGTAAACAAATGAATCAGTAGCTTCACTACCAGGAGTGTATTGTAAGGTATTATCCTCATTAATAACTACCTCACCACTATCTGGCTTAGTTTCAATTGTTAATACTATATCGCTTGTATTTACAAAATTATCATTAGCAAGTACATCCATAACGATAGAGTTATTGGGGTTAG
>JBARUM010000262.1:0-1512 GCA_049645725.1 Maribacter sp. | reverse complement strand
CCCTTGAGCCGCTTGAAATTTCTTAACAAAAGCACGGTCTAAGCTACTTTTAAAATCACTCTTTACTTCATTTATAATTTCCAAAACCTCCCGTTTTTCTTCTTTTGAATTGGTGTTCTTGTATTTGGAAACAGCGTTTTTATAATCAGTAAAATTGTATTTTATCTTTTTACCTTTGAACGCAGACCTCAAGTTATCCGTTAATTGAAATCTACTTATTAAGGAATTACCATTTTTGATATTGATGTCAATATTTGGCAAAGTCTGTAGTTCTTTATTTTCGGTATAATAAGCATTTTTCAATAACTCAATCCATAGTCTAAGTCTGCATATCTTAACCGAGTTTGGGTTAATATCAACGCCGAATAAGCAGTTTTCAATTAGAGTTTGTTTTTCATTAAACAATGTTCTTTGGATGCGAGAGCTTTCTATATTGTTGGGATTGTACTCAAACAAAGAGCCATTTTCATCAATGATGAAAAGTTCGTCATTTGCAACATGAATATCGCACCTCAAGGATAGTCCCTTATTATCTGTTATAATACCTAGTTCATTTTTAATGGCAATCAGTTCGTTGAGAGCACTCACTAAAAAGTGCCCAGATCCAACTGCTGGATCGCAGATTCTCATTGAATTGATTATCGCATTAAACCGTGCTATGTCTTCTATCTTAAAATATTTGCGACAGTAGGCTTTTAAATCATCAAAGTTTTCAATTTGATTGTTTTCAGCTTCTTTGAATTTCTTAACGACAGAACGTCGTAACGTCTCCTTGGTCATGTACATGGTAATACTTGCTGGGGTGTAGAAAGAACCCTCCTTATAACCATTAATTTTTTCAAATATGAGACCCAATACAGAAGCATTGATTAACGTCTTATGCTCAGACCCTTCTTGTATTCCCTCATTTCCATCAGTTGCGAAATCATATGAATCTAAGAACTTAAATAAGTAGTCTAGAATGCCCAGCTTACCTTTTAGTCGATTCCCATTGCTATCTTTGAGAATCGTGGAAGAATAAACTTCAATCTCATCGTCATTTATTGCTGAGATTGCAAAAGTCGCGTTTTCAAGCTCATTCCTTTCAAATAAGGAACTATTTAGGTAGGGTATGTTTTTAAATTTATCTCTATAACGTTGGTGTCTTTCTTCTGGTTTTTTTGCCAGCGCAGAGAAAAATAGATTGTTCAATACGTCGAACCCGCCTATAAAATCAGAATTTAAGAATTTATACTCCTTTGCCCCTTTGTGATGCGCAAGCAGTTGGGATTCTAAAAGTTTCAAAAAAAGTATTCGATTTATCCAGGTCAGGCAGAGTTCTAATCCAACATTGAAAGACTTTTCATTATCACCCTCGAAACCCCTGATATTAACTAAGTAATCTCTATCCTCTAAGGTAAAAATGGTATTTTCAAGAAAGGAAGCATAATCCCTGTTTTCTTTAGATTTTCTATAGATTATCTTTTTCCCCTTATCCTTTACCTCTTCTAGACCTATAATATGCAATAGTTC
>JBARUM010000261.1:0-1772 GCA_049645725.1 Maribacter sp. | reverse complement strand
TAACTACACCACAAGGAAAAGGTTATAAAAGCTTAAATGTTACACTTCGTAAATCTCTTGGTTTATTCGCTAATGTAAGACCAGTGAACGCCTTACATCCTTACGTACAGACGAACTTTCCAAAAATGGATGTTGTCATAATAAGAGAAAATGAAGAAGATTTATATGCAGGTATTGAACATCAGCAAACGCAGGACGTAGTACAATGTTTAAAATTGATTACCAGACCTGGTTGTGAAAAAATAGTTAGATATGCTTTTGAATACGCCAGGGTATATGGAAGGAAGAAAGTAACATGTATGGTAAAGGATAATATTATGAAACTTACGGACGGCTTATTTCACCAAGTATTCGATGAAATTTCGTCTGAATATCCTGAAATAACAAGTGAAACACAGATAATTGATATTGGTGCGGCGCGCCTGGCTGCGAATCCAGAAAACTACGACGTCGTGGTAACCTCTAATCTTTATGGTGACATCATATCGGATATCGTGGCTGAAATCGCTGGGTCTGTTGGTATGGCAGGTTCTGCAAATATTGGTACTAATGTGGCCATGTTCGAGGCCATACATGGCTCTGCTCCAGATATTGCGGGTCAGAATATAGCAAATCCTTCCGGTTTAATTAATGCGGCCATATCAATGCTGGCACATGTTGGTCAGACTTCAGTTGCGGATAAAATTAGAAATGCTTGGTTGGCAACTGTAGAAGAAGGATTTCATACTGCAGACATTTTTAAAGCAGAAAACAGTAAGAAAAGAGTATCTACTTCTGAATTTGCAGAGGAAATCATTTCTAGATTGGGGCAGAAGCCAATAAATCTGACCGTTAGTAATTTAGATAAGGGAAGCGGAAGAATAGTTATACCTGAATATGAAAGGAAAAACGAAAGTAAAGTTCTGTTAGGAGTGGATATTTTCATTGACTGGAAAGGTTCCGACCCAGAAAAAATTGGGGAAGCACTTTCTGAAATAAAAGCTTTTAAATTAAAGTTGAAGATGATTACCAACCGTGGTGTAAAGGTCTTTCCAAATGGTATGAAAGAAACATATTGCACAGATCATTGGAGATGCAGGTTTGTTGCTACGGATGCGCAAATAAACAAAACGGTTCCTGTATATGCTCCCGTAGATTATGAACAAATAGTAGCCTTATTGTCAAAACTTCATAACGAAGGATTCGATGTCATTAAAACAGAAAATCTTTATGAATTTGATGGTAAAAGAGGGTTTTCCCTTGGACAAGGAGAATAAGTTGATTAGTTGTTGAATTGAGTTTTTGAGTTAGTTTGAAAAAACCACGCTTAGGCGTGGTTTTTTTATTTAAATAGGTTATTCTGTTATCTGAAAAAAAAAGTGATATCCCGCCTTAGTCAAACTGAAAAAATCAAATACTATCTAAGAATAGTGATTGGTTTTGAAACGGGTTCAAGTATTTGTTTGTCCGCTGCAACACCTACTAAATAAACAGACCATTGCGCTCCCTTTCGTTAGAATATCTTTTCTCTTAAGCGTTTGGGCTCTTGGGTCGGGTCAATGATAATATCAAAATCTATAACGCCCAGGATCAATTCTTCTTCTGTCATTACTTCAACCTTCCACTTGCCTTCTTTTACATTGCTCTTATAAGTGTATCCCCTAAACCCATTATCCCTACCCCCAGTTATTTCATAACCAATATCTTCAACAAATTCCCACGTTTCTTTGGTACTATTATACCATTTCCACCTATGTAAAATAGATTTTTGAAGCGCAGTTGGAGCAAAAATG
>JBARUM010000260.1:0-12365 GCA_049645725.1 Maribacter sp. | reverse complement strand
TCGTTGGCCGGATGATGGGTTATCACTTTTACATATTTGTGTTTGGACTTTTTCGAGGCCTCCAAGGCCATTGCTATTATATCCGGCTCGCCGGCTTCAATGATCCAAAGCGGATCATTTTCGGAGGAGGCATCAATCGCTTTGCTCAAATCCTTAACGGTTTCTTCTTGTTGCCATTTGGCATCGAAGAAAGTCAAACCATCAAAACCGCCCCAACGCCTGGCAGTCACATCGCAGGCACTTTGCATCAAAGCGTGCCGTTCTTTTTCAGCCCTTGCCGAGATGCGTTCGACACGTACCAGATCGCAGCTGTGCGAATAATGTACCAATCGGTCTTCTAGTCCGGTTGCGCGCAGCAACGCGATGGATACCGCCGTAGCCCCTAAATCGTCCGGATCGGGAGAATTCCCATCCGCGACGATAGCGACGCGACCTGCAGGTGGGTTGATTTTCGACTGTGGTCTAACATCGCTGTTTTCGTCAATAGACACCTCGGCATCTTTCACTTGTTTGCCTTTCCCGACAGGGGTAAATATGAGTCCCGACCAACGGGCCCTGGCCCATTCCTTGCCATCGGAGCTTCCAATTTTCGAAAGAACTGTAATCCTATCGCCTTTGTTCAACTCGACATTTTCCCAAAGGGCGTTGAAATCAGAACCTTCGGCAAACATTTTTTGTGTGAGTGCCGGGGAATACGAACCCAATTCTTTATCGTTCACTTTGACGCTGAACGTTGATTGTCCGTCGTTTTCGCCGACACCAACGAAAACCACATCATAGTTTCCGCTTTTAAAATTGAAGGTAACGGAGGATTCCGCTTCCTTGTGGTTATTCGGATTGATGGCGAGCCATCTTTTGTCAGCATCTCGATAATAGTTGGTGCCCTCAATGGGAAAATCATCTACGGGCAGGGTTTTATTCTCGATGATCGACGTGCCAATTTGCTGAAAATAGGAAGTTTCCGGCCATTTGAAAGCTACGCGCGGACCCTTATCCTTAGGCGTATAATTCTTGTCCTTAGTCAATAGAAACTTGTCGAATTCAAAACCATCTTCGCGCATACTGAACTGAATATCGTGTATGCCGCTACGTTCAATATCAAGAAAGATCTGATGGGGAACGCCGCAGTGCTCTTCTTTGGTGCGTTGCTTGCTGGCCCATGTCCACTCGTTCTTTCCATCACACCATTGCATGCGCTCTCCGTTTTCAGGCCACTCGCCGTTCAGGCCAACATGTAGGCCATTATCTTCGCTGCCCGTGCTAAATGCCCGTACCCAAACATAATACCGTCCCGGATCGTTGATTTTGACTTTGTAATGCAAGACCCCCAACTTACCCGCTTCGTTGGAAAAATTTTCTCCATGGATCAGCTCGTCGTCATGGGTAGCCCTAGTATCGGGCAAGATTTCCAAATAGGTATAATTGCTTGCATCGCAACCGTGATTGTCATCTTTATCTGGAGTGATGTCGGCAGCTTCATGCCGTGTAGTGCGGTACCATTGGCGTGGTTCGGTACTATCCTGCTTGTAAAAATATTCAGCCTCAACGGCGACCAGCCCTTCTTGTTCTTCAAAAGTTAGTTGCCCGTCAATGATCGGGGCAGTAAACTTTTCCGTCTGGGCTTTTAACAGGCAAGAGGAAATTAAGAATAGTATAAGTAATGATGATTTCATTTTCATTTTTTCAATTGTAATAGTGCCATCCAATCTTTGTCACGGTCTTTCGGTGGAAAACCTAAAGAGACCGTTCCGGTGGCGGGTATATTCTTAACGGAGCCTTCCAGTAGGTCGCCCCCATTTCTAGGGTCATACCATTTGATGGAAAACTCGTTTCCGGAAGTACCCAAATCGATTGAGGTCGTTTCAGCCCCCATAGGAAGAAATATAGCATAGACCTCATTGGCCTTGGCAAAACAGAATCCTTTTTCGTTGCCCAAAAGATGGTCCGCCGGTGCCATTTCCCAAAACGGGATATACGTTTCAAAAAACCGCAGGGCATGCCTGTTTTGATCCCAAAATAAATCGCGACTTCTAAAATCTTCACAGGTCAAATCAGAGTTTGGGCTGTCATATCCAAAATACCATTCCACTCCGAACCCTCCCGCCATAAGGGTTCCCCATAGGGCATTTCCTCTGGCCAAATTGTGTTCCATGTCTTCATCGTCAGGCAGGAGCGCGATATTCGCCTTACCTGGTTCGTCTACCGAAAGTGCCCACTTCTTGCCTGTGGCATTCGATTTCTCCCGCCATTTTAAGACACGAGGATGAACATCTTTGAATTCAGAGTCACTTAATTGTAGCGATGCGCCGGTCAACGGAGACTGATCTCCTATAAAATCTTCGTACCGGTCATCTTTATTGGGAAAGGTATGCATGACCAAATGATGCTTGTAAGGGTCGAGTTGATGAACATAATCGGCCACTTTCAACACCTCTTCGGTGGGTTGGTCGTTCTCTTCGCCGAGGTTCCAGTTCAATGACAGATGATGTCCGAAACGGGCTATAAGCTCACGGTAGTATAGTTTTCCTTCGGTTCCAAAAACACCTTTGTCCATCAAATGGTCCGTTTCCGTTTCGTTGGTCTTGAAATGTAGAAACATACCCAAGGTTTCGGAATATTCAAAAATGCGTTCCCATTGATCTAATTTGGAAACATCCAACCGGGTCTTGTGAAAAAAGGTTTCCCATGCTTCCAAGTTATTTTTATCGCTTGCATAAGCTTCATATTCTGGAACCGATTTTTTCAATAGATAAGGAAATATATTGCGATCATCGCCATCCACATTAAAAGTGAGAAACGAAAAAACGTTCAATTCTTCGGAGGCTAAATAGTTGATGGTACCCAAAAGGTTTTTTCCTTTGCTTCCTTTCCAGACGAAGGGCTGTGCGTCTACGGAAAAATCCTTGGCATGGGGCTGCCATTCCTTTAGAAAATCAAGCGCATTCGTAGGAGCATCGAAATCGGCATAGCCCAAAAGATTCTCTGGGGCATCTACACCCAATTTGATAAAGTACTTGCCGGTTTCCTCATACTGTAGATACGATTCCCCAACGTAGCTCAGACGGCCTTTTGCCCTATTGTCTTTCCCTGACTTATTGGATTCTGTAATCGAAAAAGTTCCTGATTGCCCGTCCATAAAATCCCCTGAGGTTGCGTTTTCAAAGGAGTCGGCTACGGCAATAGCACTCCCTTTTTTAAAGGAAACGGAATACTTCCATTCTCCAGTGGCATCTGGCGTAAAACGGACTTGCCAGATATTTCCGGAAGTGGCACTAGTTTCTGCCGCATTTCCGTCAGCGGCATAAAACCCCGGTACGGTATAGGTTTTATCCCCATTGGTAAAAACAACATCCAATCGGTAATCTAAAAAGGGATTTTCGTCTGCAAGCTCACTCGTTTCAGGCCCTTCAAAATTCAAAGTAATCCAATGCCATTTTTTAAGTTCACCCTCTATTTTAGGTTCTTTCTGCGTCGCACATGAACAAAAAGAAATACATAGTACAAGAATGAAAATGGCGGTAAACCTCATAGCGTAATTAAATTTTAAAAGGAATTAATCTTCAATTGAATCCTATGTTTCCCCGGTGAAAGTCTTATGGACTCAAAAGCAGATGGTACTTTTTCGCCATTATGTACAAGATCTTTCCCGTCCAAATCGTTTAGGGAAAATTCGGCCACCATGTTACCCGGAATTTCAATTTCGTAGGTTTGAAGCCTTGGGCCATTATGGGTATATGTCGCTTTGATCGCACCCCTTACGGTCGGCACCGTAATAGCACTAGATTTTAGGCTGCTCATTTGAGGTTTGATCGTTGCAATACCGAATCCTGGAGTTTTAGGTTTTATGCCCCACAGTCCTCTTGGGATAACATTCGCTGGTACCGCTCCCCAAGCATGGTTCCAGTCCAGATTATTTTTGTATTGATTATCCCAAGACTCCAAGGTGATAGTGGAACCAATGCGAATCATATTGTACCAACTTCTATCGCTGGTATCTGTCAATAATTCAAGTGCATAATCCTCTTCGCCAGCATTATATAATCCGTCCATTAAGAATTGAGAGCCGTAAACACTGCAGGCCATGCCGCGAGATTTTACATAATTCACGACGGACTCATAATGTTCCTCGGGTACCAGACCGAAGGCTAAAGGCATCATGTTAGCATGTAAAGACGCATGGTCCGTACCAATACCATCAACATAAATACCCCTTTCTTTATCGAACATTTGCTCGTTGACGGCCTTTTTGGCTTTGGCCGCTCTTAATTCAAAATCCATCACTTCTTGGGTTTTTCCTAGAATTCGGGCAAATTCAACCATGATTTTCATGTTCTCGTAGAAGAAGGAATTTATTACTGTGCTATAGGGTTTGAAGACAAAACCATCAAGTTCGCCAGGCGTTGTGCTACCGTTGAAATTTGGCGGTGGCCAATCTACAATATCCGTTAAAGGTTTCCTGTATTCATCGTCGAAACCAAGTTTTCGCATAAACTCTTTATCCACCTTTGTAGAGGTTATCAAACCATCTTCGTTAGACAGTTCGTAGAGCGTTTTGTGTTTTAACGCTTCGTAATAGCGTTCAATGAGTTCGGTATTGCCGGTGTACATATAATCTGCATGAATCAAAAGGGCCACATGTTGCTGCCATTCTGTGGGCCACGTGGGGTTTTTCATGAAATACTCGATGGTGCGTCTTGCAATGGCAAATTCCCTATCAGTCGTATAATGACTTAATTGATTTAAATAGGCATCGGCTTCGTAAGGAATACGCTCGCGATCTCCGTCAACGTACAACCCATTAAAAGTAGTTGCCTTGATGGAATATTTGCACAGATCCCAGACTTGGTCTAAAATGTCATCATTACTTTCAAAATTACTGGCTTCATCATCCCAATAGGTATGGAAGGCTAATTGTTCCACGTTTTCGGCTGAAAAGGATTCTTGAACACCTTCTATTTCTGCATACCTGAAGGGTAGGAGCGGTGGAAATCCATCCGGTAAAGGAATGGCCTTGTTCGGTCTTGTGTTTCTTTCATCAGTTTGTATGGGGATGCGATAGTTGGTTTGCCCGGGCTTTACGTCAATTTTCAATTCTTGGTACCGAATATTACTTTTAGCCGGGGGCGTTCTGTTAACATTGCCTTCATCATTGACCATTTCACCGACCCTAACAGTCAAGGTATGCTGTGTTTTGGGGTTGTAGGTAATATCCATTGTGGCGAAGGCCGCTTTTCCGAAATCGATAAAATAGAAATTTCCTTTATCCTCGAATTTCGCAGGTTTGATTTTACTGATGACAAACTTGTTTTCTGTAGAAATGATATAACTACTGCTTTTTCCGGTAGTAAATTTTTGTGGCTCGGAATAATCGACCAATCGGTTTTCTTCATCCCAAATACGAACCTTCCAATAATAGGTTTTTCCTATTTCCAGAGCTTTTCCTTTGTATGTCACATTTGTTGATGCCGATGAACGTACCTGTCCGCTGTCCCAAACATCACCATTGTTTGCCTCAATACTGGACTTGTCGGATGCTACCAAAATCTGATAGGCAGATTGAAATTTTGAACCAAGGGGAACAGTCCATCCGAACTCCGGTTGCAAATCGAATATTTCGACTTCTGTTTCCGGCGCTCGTATTAGTTCTACTGTTAAATCGGTCGGCGCAGCTCTGTATGCATCACTGTTTTTCTTGATCAGTTCGTCAAGTTTCGCCCGTAGTTTATTGGCCACAGTCGAATACTTTTTGTTTCCGATCAAATTGTTGATCTCTTGCGGGTCTTTCTTTATATTGTAAAGCTCCTCAATGGTTTTATCGTTGACATACCTAAAGTACTTCCATTCTTGGGTACGTACCCCTTCACTAGGAGGAATATTCTCAAACTCCCATATGTGTTCTATCAAAACCGTATCACGTTGAAGGTCATTAGTTTTGTTGGAGGTAATAGGCATTAAACTTTTTCCTTGCCAAGTCTTTGGTTGTTCAATCCCTGCCAAATCAAGAATAGTAGAAGGTACATCGATATTCAATGCAAAGGCATCGCTGTCTTTTTGACCTTGTACCCGTGGATCAAAGACTAATAATGGTACCCTGACGGAGTTATCGTACATTAACCATTTACCTGCCAGTTGGCGTTCCCCAAGAAAATAACCATTATCGCCCATCAAGATGATGACCGTGTTTTTATCAATACCCTTTTCTTTTAATTGTTGTCTTATTTTTCCAATCTCTCGGTCTATACCAGAAATCATTCGGTAATAGCCTTTTACGCTGTGCTGATATTTTTCAGGGGTATCGTATCGCCATGTCCAACGCAAACGGTTGAATCCATCCCGTACGATTTTAGGCTGTGCCTCAAAATACTTGTCCTCACCGAGTTCAGGCCCAGGCATGCTTACGTTCTGTAGTAGCGCATCTGACTCTTCTTGCCAGAAGTATTGGTCTTTGGCTGGATCATGGGCATGTGGAGCACTAAAACTTAGGGAAAGGCAAAAGGGTTTTTCTATATCTGCTTCTGCTATGTAGTCCAAGGCCTTTTGTCCTGTATAACGGGTAAGGTGCACAGAATCCTGGCCTAATGTTTTATAATAATATCCTCTCCGGTCATCATAGGAATTGTTACGGTCATATGATTCGTAAACATCGAATTGTTTGTCAAGACCATCATAGCGAACGCCATATTTACCGTAAAATCCCGTATGGTACCCATTTTCTTTTAAAATTCTCGGGTATGAATTGACCATGTATTCTTCCCTTATGTTTCCGGTTTGAAAGTTGAAGTTGTGTGTTCGCTCATAAAGTCCTGTCAAGATACTAGCCCTGCTTGCAGCACAAATGGGTGTGGTTACCATAGCATTTTCAAAGTAAGTGCCCTCTTTCGCCAATTTGTCCATTTCGGGAGTGGTAATTAGCTTATTGCCTGCATAGCCCAATGCGTCAAAACGCTGGTCGTCCGTTAGAATGAATATGATGTTTGGTTTTTGGTTATTTTGCTCTACTTTTTGGCCTTTCAATGTACTTATTGCCAAACATAAGAGTAGCAGAGTTATAAATCTCGTTTTCTTCAAAATATACTGTTTTAGTGTTCTGGTTATTAACATCCTAAAAATTACCTGTAAGGACCAAATAATCAAACTTAGGTTTCGAACTTAAATTATCCGTCCTGTGCTGTCCTGAGTTTTGAAACTTATAAGCTTACCCCATCAATCTTTAAATTTATATTTTTGATATATCAATAAATTTTATTTAAACCCATTGTACAGTATAGTATTTATTCAGGATAATGCTATTATTGTATTTAATTTTTTTTCAAATAAAAAAGCACATGAATACTTCCAGTTTTGGCATATTGAAAATAAGTGTTTTTTGTTTTGCACTGTTATTGCTATGCAATTGTCAGGACCAAAAACAAGACAGAGAACAAGTGGCTAACATTGTAGAAATGTCCGACCGGCCCAATATTTTGTGGTTGGTCACAGAAGACATGGGGCCGTATATTCCTTCATTCGGGGATTCTACCGTAGCAACTCCAAATTTAAGCCGCTTGGCCAAGGAGGGTGTGGTATACCCGAATTTGTATTCTACTTCTGGAGTTTGTGCCCCCAGCAGGGCAGCGATTACCACTGGCATGTACCCCTCGAGTATCGGTGCCAATCATATGCGAACCACATCATATTCCGAAGTTACGGGCGTGCCTTCTTATGGGGCGGTTCCACCACCCGAGGTGAGAATGGTGAGTGAGCTACTTCGTAAAAATGGATATTATTGTTCCAACAACTATAAAGAGGATTATCAATTTAAGGCGCCAAAAACGGCCTGGGACGAAAGCAGTCCTTATGCACATTGGCGTAATCGCGATAAAAAACAACCGTTTTTTTCAGTGGTTAATTTTACCGACACCCATGAATCCGGATTATTTGAACCCTACGGCCATCGTTTTATCGAAAAAAGACATTATAAATTGGGCGACCGAAGTTTTAATTGGGATGAAGGAAGAATGTCTGAAGAGGAGACCATGGTACATTTGCCCAAGAATACAGAGTTTGAAATTCCTCCATATCTGCCTGACACTCCAAAAGTGCGCCGTGATATGTGGAAGTTGTACAATAATATTGCAGAAATGGACAAGCAAGTAGGGGCGGTACTAAAACAATTGGAGGACGACGGACTACTAGAAAACACCATCATTTTCTTTTATGGCGATCATGGCGGGCCCCTACCCAGAGAGAAACGTTTGATTTACGATTCGGGATTGAACACGCCAATGATTATTCGATTTCCGAATAAGATGAATGCGGGATCCAAAGATGAGCAGTTGACCAGTTTTATCGATTTAGCACCTACGCTACTTTCCCTAACAGGAATAAATCCTCCAGAATATATGCAAGGGCAAGCATTTTTAGGGGAACATAAAGTCAAAAAAGAACGAAAGTATATTCATGCCGCTGCGGATCGTTTCGATGGTTTTACCGATGTCATCCGTGCCGTACGGGATCAACGGTTCAAGTACATTCGAAACTACAGACCCGATCAAGGCTATTATTTGCCCGTGGAGTACCGGGAAAGAATACCGACCATGCAAGAATTATTGCGATTGCGCGATGAAGGAAAGTTGAACGATATACAAATGCAATGGTTTAGAGAAAATAAACCCGAAGAAGAGCTATTTGATTGTTCGGTAGACCCATATGAGCTGAACAATTTAGCCGATGACCCCCAATACAAGGAAAAGATGGTGGAATTAAGTGCCGAGATGGACCGTTGGTTGGAGGAAACCTGCGACCGACCCAACCTTCCGGAAAAAGAGCTTGTTGCAGGATTGTGGAATGGTTTAGAAACCAAGCCCGTGACCTCAAACCCTAATATTTCGAATATCGCAGGTAAGGTGGTGCTGGATTGCACTACGGAGGGTGCGTCCATAGGCTATAAAATTATCGACAAAAGAGGAGGGACTCCAGGGGCATGGACGGTTTATCAAAAACCTTTTGAAATTCCGCAAGGGCCTAACGTAATGGTACAAGCATACAGAATTGGATTCGAGCCTAGTGAAGTAGTTGAGGTAGATTAACATGAGTTCAATGTAAAATCAAATGGGTGTTTACCTAAGTAAAATCTACAATCTTTCATAGAGCCTGCCTCACCGTCAGCCAAATGAAGTTCATCAGTTTTCAAACGAAACCCCAGATTTTTATTAGGTATCTACCTTCAACTGCGCTCAGGTGACCGCTCAACTGGACGTCAGTATATAACTTGATAGTTAAAATTATATCGACCCAGTTAAGATTAGGACTTCAACTTCCCTGCGGGATATGAAAACCGGTAGCTGCCCGACCCCAATTTCAATTGAATACCCTCATCTACTTGATTCAAGCTGTTTTGTAAATCGGATTTCATTTTTCCACCATTTAGCAAAATGTTGTCCAGTTTGGCCTCTGGCAGAGTCACTGTCGCCGTGGTATTGGCAGGTATCATCACTTCATAGTAAAACTCACCTTCCTTGATTTCCCAATCAGATTTTATTTTTCCGTAACGGGATAAGAACTCGGCATTCGCGGAAGTCAGACCACCTCCAGGATTTGGATGAAATAAGATGTGTTTGTAACCTGGGTTTTCAGGATCTATTTTTATACCCCCAACATGTGTATAGAGCCATTCACCTATGGCACCATAGGAATAATGGTTGAAACTGTTCATTCCCTCAATAATAGTACCGTCGGGTTTTTGGGTGTCCCATCGCTCCCAAATGGTTGTTGCACCCATGGTGATGGGATAGAGCCAAGAAGGAAATTCCTTTCGGTTCAATAACATAAAAGCCAAGTCGTCTCGACCTATTTTGGACAGGGTGCTACAAAGCACGTAGGTGCCTAAAAAGCCTGTGGTCAAATGACCGAATTTTTCTACATCCTGGGCAAAAAAGTTGGCCGATTTCTCAATAAGATCTTCGGGAATGAGGTCGAACGTGAGCGCTAATGCATAGGCCGTTTGTGTGTGCGAAACCAATCTTCCGTTAGGGGTAATGTATTCTTGTATGAATGCCCTTTTAATATTCTTTGCCAAGGCATCGTATTTTTCGATATCTTCTGTTTTTCCAATGACAGCTGCGGTTTTACTTAGTAGGGTGGTGGAGTAATACGCGTACGCAGTTGCAATCAAATCTTTTTCGGTTACAGAGCCGTTATAGTCCGGTTTGTCAGCATTGTAGGCCAACCAATCGCCCCAATGCCAATGTTTGTCATTGTTCCACAAATAGTCTTCCCCTGATTCGTTCGCCATATAGTCCACCCAGCCTTTCATACTGTCGTACTGCTCTTCGAGAATACGTTTATCGCCATAGGACTGATATACCGTCCATGGAATAATCACCGCTGCATCGGCCCAACCAGTTGCACCTCCTTTGGCGGCTGCTCCCACCCCTCCGGTTAGAATATCCGGAATTACATTTGGTACCAATCCGTTATCGAGCTGGTCTGCTGCTAAATCGTCAAGCCACTTCGTATAAAATGCTGCCACGTCGAAATTATAGGCTGCCGTCATACTGAATACTTGCGCATCTCCCGTCCATCCGGCACGCTCGTCTCGTTGTGGACAATCGGTTGGGATATCCAAAAAATTATCTTTTTGTCCCCATTGAATATTGCTTTGCAATTGGTTGACCATCGGGTCGGATGTGGTAAAACTTCCGGTGGGAGCCATATCGGAATGAACCACAATACCCGTAATGGCATCAAGATTCAGATCGCCGGGATAATCAATTACCTGAATGTAGCGAAATCCATGGGAGGTGAAGCGCGGTTCGAAGACTTCCTCTCCGTCCCCCTTTAAGATATAACTGTCGGTAGCTTCGGCCGCGCGAAGATTGACCGTATAAAAATTACCATCCTTGTCCAGGACTTCGGCAAACTTTAAGGTCACTTTATCCCCTGCTTTTCCCTTCACTTTCATTCGTGCCCAGCCGACAATATTTTGGCCCAAATCCAATACGATTTCCCCTTTGGGTGTTGTAATCAATTCTTTAGGTGTTATTTCTTCGATGGCCTTTACGGGAGGCCCTTGTGGAGCTACTAAAATATCCTTGGAGTGGTCTATAATTTCTACCGTTGACCATTTACTTTCGTCGAATCCACTTTGCGCCCAACCGTCCATTTCTAAACGAGCATCATATTTCTCGCCGTTGTACATATCGGATTCTAAAATGGGGCCGTAAGAAGCTTTCCAACCTCCATTTGTGACGACGGTGTCGCTTGTACCATCCGTGTACTCTACTTGTAGTTGTACTAAGAGGCCTAATTGTTTTCCGTAGAAGGCGAAGTCTCCTTTCCACCCGATGTTTCCGCGATACCAACCGTCTCCTACAATAGCTCCGATAACATTATTTTTTTGAAGCATATCGGTCACATCATAAGTTTGATATTGTAGCCTATGGTTGTAACTAGTGTAGCCCGGGGTAAACAAATCGTTGCCAACTTTTTTACCGTTCAAATAGAGTTCATAGAGACCTAAGGCCGTTGCGTATACCTTAGCGGATTTTACGGTTTTATCCGTCTGGAACTCTTTTCGGTAATATTGGGAGGGATGCGATTTTTTCTCCACTGTAAAATCGTTCATTCCAATGTAGGAGGCCGACCATAAATTTGTATCCAGAATACCGGTTTCCCAAAAAGCTGGGGCGCTCCAAGAGGTCGCTTTGTTTTTGTTGTTCCATATGCGTACTTGCCAATATACCCTTTCCATTGATTTTAGGGCTGGGCCTTCGTAGATTACATCCAAGGATTGGTCGCTTTCTACCTTTCCTGAGGACCAGATGAGATTCGTTCCTCTCAATACATCGTTCTTCAAACGGGCAACCCTAATTTCATAGGCAGTTTGCATAATGTTCTGACCGTCGGATTTCAACTGCCAACTCAACCTTGGTTTTTCAACATCGATACCTATGGGATTTTCATGGTATTCGCAGGTGAGATTGGTCACTTCATCCCTTTTTAGGGAGGATGATGTGGTCAACGTGAGGCAAAAAAATAGAACACAGAGTTTGATAGTGTTTTTCATAGTTTTCACAATTGTATTGAGTTCATAATTGCATTATTTAGCAAAATAATGCTTTAGAGAATTGATACCATCCTGTGGTTTCCTGTGAGGAATTTTTGTATTCTTTCTGAGAACCTAACATATTTATGCTACTAGATTAGGCTGTAGAAGTTAAATGAAAATTACTTTTAAGTTATTTGAATTTTTTTTGATGCCCAATAATATTCTCAAATAGTCTATTACAGATTTTGGACAAGCCCTAATTGGCGTTTAATTCGTTAAAATTTGTGTAAAACAAATTTGATACATCAAAACCCCAGATGCCTGTTTGCTAACTGTT
>JBARUM010000259.1:0-5241 GCA_049645725.1 Maribacter sp. | reverse complement strand
ATTGGAGCCGGTGTAACGGACATGATTGCCGAAGCAGTAGTAGCCAGAAAACTGGAAACAACGGGTCATGAGGTTTTAAAAGCGGTGCACCCACACCCTACGATGAGCGAAGCAGTTATGGAAGCTGTTGCGGATGCGTATGATGAAGTAATCCATCTATAAAATATTCAAATCACCTATCTGTTAGAACGTAGTCGAGAACTATTTAAATCAAGGTATGCTTAAACTTTTTAGGGCAACAGCAATTTTAGAGGGAATTTCTTATTTAGCTCTTTTTGGAATTACAATGCCCTTAAAATACTGGGCTGAAATCCCAGGCCCCAATAAAGTAGTAGGCTATGCACACGGAGTGCTTTTTATCGCTTTTATCGCACTTGCAATTATTGTATGTTTTCAGAAAAAATGGGGAGTTAAGCGACTTCTTATATTCGGTATTGCTTCGCTTTTACCATTTGCAACCTTCTATGTAGAGGAAAAGTATCTTAGGCCTGCTTCTTAATCGATTACATTTTTTTCTTCAAATCGATATATATTTCCATCAAAACTACAAACAAAAAGCTCGTTATTACTGTCGGTTCCGAAGGATGAAATATTTAGGCCCGTTTCTAATAATAACTGATTTGAGAGATTACTCCCTAAATTAGTGCTCAGTGCCCATATCCGTCCTGATATAAAATCCCCGTAAATATAAAAGCCTTCTAAGGAAGGTACCAAGGAACCCCTGTAAACATAACCTCCGGTTACAGATTTGTCATTAGCATCGTGGTTATACTCAAAAACCGGGGCTATAGTTCCATCTGTATTGCAATCCAGTGAATCGAAGCATGAGGTACCTTCCAAAATATTCCAACCGTAATTACCTCCATTTTCTATTACATCTATTTCTTCCAATTCGCCTTGACCCACATCTCCTGCCCAAATAATACCCGTTTGAACATCAAAACTGAAACGCCACGGGTTTCTAAGGCCATATGCAAAAATTTCACTTCTAGCACCTTCCGTTTCTGTAAATGGATTATCCGATGGAATTCCATATTCCATTCCGGTATCTACCTGATCTACATCTATTCTTAAAATTTTGCCTAGAAGGTTGGTTAAATTTTGAGCATTACCGTTTGGATCTCCGCCACCGCCACCGTCACCCGAGGCAATGTAAAGGTATCCATCAGGGCCAAAAGCCAGTTGTCCACCGTTATGATTGGTTAAAGGTTGTGGAATGCGTAATAAAACCTTTTCACTAGCCACGTCTGCCAAAGCTGGATTGGTATCTGAAACTTTAAAACGGGAAACCACAGCTAAATCGTCCGAAGGAGTATAGGTAATATAGAAAAATCCGTTCGTCCCAAAATTTGGATGAAAAGTAAGTCCTAACAAGCCAAGCTCTCCAGAACTGGCAATCCTATTTCCAATATCTAAAAAAGTACTAAAATCACTGACGGACGCATTGTTTTCAAAAACTTTAATAACACCTCCTTGCTCGGCAACAAATATTCGATTGGTACCATCTAGAGAGCTCTGTAAGTCCAAAGGCCTAGAGAAGTTAAGATTCGGAAATGCATTGACAAGATTTATGGAGTTTTCTGAAACTGGTGAAGATGCGCTATTATCATCGCTACTACAGGAGATAAATAACAAGAGTACTATGCCTAATGGCACTATTAAGAATTTATTCATAGCAATGGGGTTTATATACATACGGTAAAACCCATTCTTTTAGATGTAAAAAAATAAAGCTAGAACAAATAGTCTATAGAAAACTTTGAATGGCCAAATCATAGCTTTGAAGGCCAAAACCAAGGATTACTCCTTTAGCTCCAGAAGAAATATAGGAAACATGTCTAAAGTCTTCCCTTTTATGGGTATTAGAAATATGAACTTCTACAACGGGTGTTTCTATTGCTTTTACTGCATCTCCCAGACCTACTGAGGTATGCGTATAAGAAGCCGCATTTAGAACAATACCATCATATGAAAAGCCAGTTTCTTGAACTTTACCAATGAGTTCACCTTCTATGTTAGATTGAAAATATTCCAATTGAACTTCTTTAAACTTAAACTGAAGTTCCGAAAAATAATCCTCAAAAGTTGTACTACCGTAAACTTCGGGTTCACGCTTGCCCAATAAGTTAAGATTTGGGCCGTTGATTATGATTATTTTCATGAGGTTAAAAGTACTAATAAATTTACCTCCAAAAAAAAGAACAAGTTCACATTGTTCCTTTTTTCCGTATAAAAATTTTTGAATTTCTAAGAGAGTATATTTTCTAGAAAAGTATCAAAAAACCTAACAGGGCAGCAGAAAAAGTGGTATCATCGTTAACGGCGAAGTAAGAAACATTTATTTCTGTAGTGCCCCCATTAATATCCACACCTATCGTTGGGCGGTAATAAAATCCACCTTGATTATCTTTGTTCACTCCTACGGCATAACCAACATCACCGCCAATTTTGAAACCAGATGTCGGGTAAATTCGCACGGAACCGGCAACGGGTATGAATTGAGCATTGGCAAACTCCGTTTCAACCGTAATACCGCCATTGGAAATTGATTCCTTCTCACCAAAAGCATTGGAAAAACCAGTAGCAATACCTAAATCCAACTCACGGGAAACCCCCCAATGTTGATAAATATCTATTCCCAAATTAAGGCTATAAGCTTCTGAAAAATCTCCGACTACTAATCCTACATTGGCACCAGCTCTAAAATTGGTTCTATCTATTTGAGCTTGAAGACCTAAGCACATTAAGAAAAGTATAGGTATAAAAACTAATTTAAACTTCATGGTTTTACTATGGTTTGGTTTGTAATAGTAAAAGTAGGTGCTTATTAAAGTGGATAATAATCTTTGTTGTCAACTAACCTAAGACCGTTGTAGAAGTAACAATTAAAGAAGTGATTACCAAATAAAACTAGGTAATCATCTTCATTTGCAATACAGTAAATAAAAAAAGCGGAAGTTATCCTTCCGCTTTTTTAAAGTATTTTAGCACTTGATTAAAGAAAATAAACTGCCGACACTTGAAATACACGATTTTTTGAAGTTACATCCTCGATGGCATTAATAAACCCAGCAGCAAATCTGGCCTGAAAATAAAAGTTCTCATCCAATCGATATCCTGCCCCTATAACAAAGCCAATATCCAAACTATTACTATCTTCAAAAAAACCATTTACGGTATTGTTTCCATCTAAATTATCGGAAAGTAAAAGTCCAATTTGGGGACCAGCCTCAATATGTATAGCATCCCATACATTATACTTGGCCACTACGGGAATATTCAAATACCAGAAATTAAGATCGTCTTCAAAAAAACCACCACTGCCTTGTAAAGAAATCAAGGCTTCTGGTTGTATGGTAATTTTATCGCTAAATGGAATCTCCAATACCCCACCTATATGAAAACCCAATTTAGCATCATAACTTAACCCCGCATCTCCTCCTAAGGAGGATACGTTAAGTCCGGCTTTCGCACCAAAACTTTGTGCTTGCACGGTATAGCTTGTAATAGCCAGTAAACTAAGTAAAAAGATATTTTTTTTCATTTTATATGTGTTTAGGTTGTTGTGTCAAAGATATAAATCTTAATAAACAGTATTACTTTTCAAGTTATTTTATTCATTGAGTATTAAAAGCTCAAAAGTTCTTCTTGAAGAAAATGTATATTTAAACTATGGATTGGAAACAGGCCTTAAAGGATTACGAACATTACTTAAAGTTAGAACGCGGACTGGCCGCAAATTCCATAAAAAACTACCTATGGGATGTAGAAAAGCTGATTTCTTTTTTAGTGGAAAACGACATTCAAGAAAAACCGATAAAAATTAATAAAGTTACCATACAACGATTTGTATATGAGGTTGCCAAAGTAGTAAACCCTAGATCACAGGCCCGTATCATCTCTGGTTTAAAAAGTTTTTTTAATTATTTGGTTTTTGAGGATTACAGGTTGGACAATCCTCTAGACCTTATTGAGTCCCCAAAAATTGGACGGACACTCCCGGATACACTTTCTGAAAATGAAATAAACAAATTAATTGCGGCCATAGACCTAAGTAAGCCAGAAGGTGAACGTAATAGGGCTATATTGGAGACCCTTTATGGTTGTGGTCTTAGGGTTTCCGAGCTAACTAATTTAAAAATATCCGATCTTTATTTTGAGGAGGACTTTATAAAAGTGACCGGTAAAGGAAATAAACAACGATTTGTTCCTATAAGCAACATCAACAAAAAGTACATAAATATTTATCGGAAAGAGATTCGGGTACATCTTACTATTCAAGAGGGTTTTCAGGACATTCTATTTTTAAACCGAAGGGGGAAACAACTCACAAGGGCCATGATATTTACCATTGTGAAAAATCTGGCAGAAGTTTCGAACCTGAACAAGACCATAAGCCCCCACACATTTAGACATTCCTTTGCTACCCATCTTTTAGAAAACGGGGCCGACCTTAGATCAATTCAACAAATGCTAGGTCATGAAAGCATAACGACTACAGAGGTTTATATGCATGTAGACCGCACCCATCTAGCTGCGGTCATGAACAAATTTCACCCAAGAAAGTAGTTTAAAATTTAATTTTTCCTCCCAAAGTGTAGACCTGTGGCATTGGTATAAAATATTCCCCATAAGTACCCATTGGATAACTGTTTATTTGGATGTTGCTACCTGCCTTTATCATAAAATTGGAATTTACATCATAACCTACTCCTGAAAAAAAACCTATTCTTGGGGGCATTTGTTTTAACCTTTGATATTTATTCGTTTCCATTTCTATTTCTAAACCTGAGAAGAAGTGTAGATTTTCGTTTCCATACCATTTTCCAATCAAATTTGTCCTGAACCTGTTAGTCATAATAAAAGTATCATAAAAACCGTTTAATCCCAATTCAAAACGATCAGAGAACCTATAGTCCAAGGTAAAAGCGCCATATTCTTCCTCATTTGAAAATAGAGGATAAAAAACCCATCTGAGGATAACCCAATGGGTGTAGAAATCAAGGTATCTGGTTTCACCTCATTTAGCTGACCTGATACCAAATGGACTATTATAATGAAGCAACAAATGTGTAACAGTCTGATTTACAAAATTTCAATTGAAGTCCTAAAATCTTAGAAAAGGTATTTCATAATCGGTATACTTAAGAATTCTTATGATGATTTTTACAGGGAAAAGTATAGTTTGTAACGCTGATTTCTAAAATAGAATCGGCTACATCGTTATAGTAACATTAAAAC
>JBARUM010000258.1:0-2484 GCA_049645725.1 Maribacter sp. | reverse complement strand
GATTTAAGCGAGGTACGTTTCTTTGAGGTAGAAAATGGCGAAGTTTTTCCAGTAAACGAATTTGATGTAAGAACCCCAGGTAGATTACGAATCGGGATCAAGGGTAATCCGTCTTTAGGAAGTTTGCGAAGTATAATGGTCGGTATCAAGAACCAGGACAACTTGCCAGCGCGAGGTGAGGTTTGGTTCAATGAACTGCGTTTGGCCGGATTAGACAATAATGGAGGTTGGGCCGCTGTAGCTGCGATTGATGCCAACATTGCCGATTTCGCCAATGTGACTGCAACGGGAAGTACGAGCACTTCAGGATTTGGTTCCATTGACCAAATGCCTAACGAGAGGGCCAGGGAGGATGCTACCTCTTATGACGTTGTGACCAATGTTAATGTGGGGCAGTTGTTACCACCCAAATGGGGCATTCAGCTTCCGTTTAATTACGGTATTTCAGAACAGATTATTACGCCAGAATTTGACCCTGTTTACGATGATTTGAAACTAGATGACCTAATAGAAGCCGCTCCGGACCAAGAAGCTGCCGGTGAGATTAGGGAGCAGGCAGAGGATTATACAAAGAGAACAAGTATTAACTTGATAGGAGTCCGTAAGGACAGAGGTGAAGAGGCGGATGCCAATTTTTATGATATAGAAAATTTTACTTTCAATTATTCTTATAACGAAACGGATCATAGGGATTTTGAAATTGCAGAGTTGAGAGATCAAAACGTAAATACTGGATTTGTGTATAACCATAATTTTGACCCAGTTGAATTGGCACCTTTCAAGAAAAAAGATTCGCTTTTTACAGGAAAATATTGGCAATGGTTAAAGGATTTAAATTTGAATCTGTTACCAGCAAGTGTTTCGGTAAATTCAAATATCAACAGACAATTCAATGCTCAGCGTTTTAGGGATGTCAGGGAAGAAGGAGTTGAGCGTTTGGACCTACCAGAATTGCAACAGCGTAATTACTTGTTTAACTGGCAATATGCGGTCAATTACAATTTGACCAAATCTTTGCGTCTCAATTTAACTGCCTCCAACAATAATATAGTTCGCAATTACTTTGAGGATAATACGGACACCAATTCTCCTATTGATCAAACCCTAGGACTTTGGGACGGTTTCTTTGATATTGGGGAACCCAATAGGCATTCACAACAGATGCAGTTGAATTATGACGTCCCGTTCGCAAAAATTCCGGCATTGGATTTCATTAACGCCCAGTATTCCTACACTAGTAATTTTGATTGGCAACGTGGTGGTGATGCCCTAAGGGAAGTCGTAGGGAGCGACATTAATACCATACAGAATGCGAACACTCATAATCTTACTTCGTCTTTAACTCTTCAAAAATTCTATGATCTTATTGGTTTAAAAAAACGTGAGTCAGTAACCAAAAAGCCATCTGGCCCCATTAGAAGAGACAAAGCAGGTGTTGCAGCTGGAGAACAAGAGAAGATTGAAAAAAAGACAAGTGGACTCTTTAATACCGTTGTGGATATTGTAACAATGGTCAAGCGATTAAATATTAATTACAATGAAAGCAATGGAACGGTTTTACCGGGCTATACCCAATCTGTAGGATTTATTGGTACGGCAAGACCAACTATAGGATTTGTATTTGGTAGCCAAGCGGATGTACGTTTTGAGGCAGCTAGGAATGGTTGGTTAACAGGTTTTCAAAATTTTAACGAACAATTTATTAAGAGAACCAACAAACAGTTGAACATTACCGCAACCGCACAGCCAACCAAGGATTTGACAATAGATTTGGTTGCTGATAGGCAATTTTCTAATAGCTATCAAGAAAACTTTAATGTGGATATTACCGCAGACGAGCCTTATAACGCCCAATTGGGCAATGATTTTGGGAGCTTTAGTATTTCTACCATGATGATAGGTACCGCCTTTGGTAAGAGCGATGAGTTTGATTCTGATAGTTTCCAAGAATTCAAGGAGAATCGTTTAACCATAGCCAACAGATTGGTTTCTGATAGAGGCGAAGCCCCAGGAACCTTAGACCCGGATGGGTTTCCTCAGCGTTATGGGAAAACCCAGCAAGAGGTACTGCTTCCAGCATTTTTTGCTGCCTATACCGGACAGGATGTTGATAGAGTAAACTTGGATATATTTAGGCAAATACCTATTCCAAACTGGAACATTAAATATACAGGTTTGATGAAGAACAAATGGTTCAAGAAAAAATTTAAGCGTTTTTCATTGAGCCATGGGTATAGGGCGGCCTACAGTATCAACTCGTTCCAAACAAATCTGGAAAAAGAAAATGGTAGCATAGATATAGAGACAGGTGATGTATTACCAGATTTAATACTAAACAATGTAGTGCTTACGGATCAGTTTAATCCATTGATGCGTTTAGATTTTGAAATGCAAAATTCCGTTAGTGTCTTGGCTGAAGTAAGAACAGACAGGGCCTTATCTTTAAGTTTTGACAATCATTTAATGAGAGAAATTAACGGGAAG
>JBARUM010000257.1:0-13672 GCA_049645725.1 Maribacter sp. | reverse complement strand
ATCTTATGAAGGGAAGGTAAAACCCCTTCGTAATCAAATGTCGGCTTTATCCAACGAGCGGGCTTTAAAACTGGAGCAAGCGAGGAATAAGTTACTCCAAGCCAATCTAAAAGTACAAAGCGATAGTATTGATTTGGAAGCAGCTGAAACGAATATTAGGATAGCAGAAAGACAGTTCAATCGTACGGATCAATTAGAGAAAGAAGGTCTTAAAGCGGTTACCGATGTAGAAGAAAAACGACTAAAGTTGCAGGAAACACAGGCTAAACTTATATCGCAACAGAACAAACTTCTGGCAGCTAAGAACGAGGTCATTAATGCTCGTGTAGAAATAAATCGTGTTCAAAACGAGTACACCAACAAAATTTCAAAGGCCGAGAGCGATATGTTCACGGCACAGTCAAGTCAATTCGACTCCGAGGCACAAGTCACAAAATTAGAGAATGAGTTTACCAATTACTCCATGCGAAATGACATGTATCACGTGCGGGCTCCCCAAAACGGTTTCATTAATAAAGCGTTACAGGGAGGTCTGGGTCAAACTTTTAAAGAGGGTGAGGCTCTAGTAGGTATTATGCCAGCGGATATTGATATGGCAGTGGAAACCTTTGTTCGTCCATTAGACTTGCCCTTGATGCATTTAGGAGAGAAGGTCCGTATTCAATTTGATGGTTGGCCGGCAATTGTCTTTAGTGGGTGGCCCAACGTTTCCTATGGAACTTATGGTGGGGTTGTGGTAGCCATTGAAACATTTATTAGCGATAATGGCAAATATCGAATTTTATTGGCACCAGACCCTAATGATCATGAGTGGCCGGCTGAGCTAAGGGCAGGTTCTGGTGCAGATACCATTGCACTTCTTGAAGATGTACCTATTTGGTATGAACTTTGGAGACAATTAAACGGTTTCCCGCCAAATTATTATCAGCCTGTCGGAGCACAAGCCAAACCAGTAAAGAAATAAAAATGCGGAAGTATATTGTTTGTCTATTCTCTGGGTTTTTCTTCATGACCAATGCCCAAGTTCAGGATTCGTTAGAGCTTGAGTTTAATGAGTATCTGGGCTATGTGAAAAAGTTTCATCCAATTGCCAAGCAAGCCGATCTAACGTTAAGTGTTGGTCAGGCTAATCTTATGAAAGCTAGAGGCGGTTTTGATCCAAAAATAGAGGCGGACTACGAGCGTAAGGAATTCAAGGGATTAGAATATTGGGATAGGCTAAACGCTACTTTTAAGATACCCACTTGGTACGGAATAGAGTTGAAAGGAAATTTTGAGCAGAATGAAGGAGAGTTTTTGAGCGGAGATGAATTCGGGACGGACCAAGGTTTGTATAGCGCCGGTATATCAATGTCCTTGGCAAGAGGCCTTTGGATAAATGAGCGTATGGCTACGTTAAAAAAGGCAAAATTTTTCAGGGAGCAGACAAAAGCCGATAGAGATTTATTGGTGAACCAAATACTTTTTGATGCCTCTTTAGCCTATTTTGATTGGTTGCAGGCTTATTTAGACAAAAAGGTTTTCAGTAATTTTTTGAATAATGCCCAAGTTCGTTTTGAGGGGATTAAAAAAAGTGCTGAAGCTGGTGATATAGCGGCAATAGATACTGTTGAGGCCAAAATCGCTCTTCAAAATAGGGCTTTGGAACTGGAGCAGGCTGGCGTTAGGTTTCGTAATAAGTCTTTGGAACTCTCCAATTTTCTTTGGGGAAACGATAATATTCCTCTGGAGTTACAGCCCAACGTATTACCAGATACGGACTTGGCTGCAGATATAGACTATACTTTAGAAATACTTGGAAAACCCTTGGATAGTTTTACACTGGAAAATCACCCAAAACTAAGATCACTGGGATTTAAGATTGATGGTCTACGAGTGGATAAGCGATTAAAGACAAACAAACTACTCCCTAAAATAGATGTGGAATATAATTTTTTAACAGAAAGCCCAGATGTCCTAAATTCCTTCGCAACAGAGGAATATAAAGGAGGTCTAGCATTTCAATTCCCACTATTTTTACGTAAGGAAAGGGGAGATTTAAGATTAGCTAAACTCAAACTAAACGACGCTCAGTTCGAGTTTGATAATGCACAAATAGAGATACAAAATAAAGTATTTGCTATTTACAATGAACTGGAATCTTTTGAGACGCAAAATATCCTAATCTATGATATAGTTTCTAATTATCGCACATTGCTATCTGCCGAGGAAAGAAAATTTAGTTTTGGGGAAAGTTCGCTGTTTTTAATCAATTCTAGGGAGAGTAAATTAATAGATGCAGTGCTAAAGCAAAATCTTGTTCAAAATAAATATTACACTGCCAAGGCAAAATTATTCAATAGTCTGGCATTGAATCCTGAAAATTTATAGTGCTTTTGGGTTTTGTTGAATGATGTGGGTGTAAAGGAATATCTTCATTTTACGAAATAGATAAGAATGGGAGGACATAAAAATAGTGGTTTTTACGTATTGGGGCATTTAGGTGCGTATCTAAAAAAATCGAGAAAATTAAGGGTAACTGCAAAATCATATGTTAAGGATACTTTTTTTATCGTACTTGGTATTTTTTCGGCAGCATTTGGTCTTGAGAGTTTTTTATTGCCCAATAGTTTCATAGATGGTGGCGCAACAGGAATATCATTGCTTATTACCACTATGAGCCCTTTGCCTCTTTCCACGCTAATCATTATCGTAAACTTACCTTTTCTATTACTTGGCTATAAGGTTATTGGAAAACAGTTTACCATTAAGGCCACATTGGCCATTTTAGGATTGGCATTGGTTTTAGGGCTCGTCCATTTTCCGGAAATAACTCAAGATAAACTTTTAGTATCTGTTTTCGGGGGTTTTTTCTTGGGAGCGGGAATAGGACTTTCTATAAGAGGTGGGGGTGTTTTGGACGGTACTGAGGTCTTGGCGATTTTTTTGAGTAGAAAAATGGGAACCACCATAGGGGATGTGATTATCTTGATCAATATTCTGATATTCTTGACCGCTGCCTACTTATTATCTATGGAGACAGCGCTTTACAGTATGCTAACCTATTTATCTGCCTCCAAAACCTTGGATTTTGTGGTTGAGGGTATTGAGGAATATACCGGTGTTACGATTATTTCAAAATCCAGCGAAGAGATTCGTTTAATGATTATAGATAAACTAGGTCGTGGTGTTACCATTTACGACGCTAAAGGCGGATATGGAAAAGATGGAATCCATAATGAATATGACGTTCTATTTACGGTAATCACCAGACTGGAAATAAGAAAGCTAAATATTGAAATTACCAAGATAGACCCAAATGCTTTTGTAGTGATGAGCAAGATTAATGATACACGTGGGGGAATGATTAAGAAGAGGAGTTTGTAAGTTTTAAAAGGAATAAGCTACTAATCCTTTCTAATTGTCTAAAATGATGCAAACAGCTCTTTTAAATAAAATGAATAAAAACGTTAAAGAATTAATACATAAAAGTCTTCCACAGGCAATTTCTTACACTGAATATCGAAATTTGGTTTCTACCCTAGCGCAAGAAGGTAAGTCTACGGGACCCGTACAGACTGAAGCTTTGGCAAATTATACGCAGCTTAATGATAGGCGAATGAAAAGGTGGGATAAAACCTTTAGGATAGATGAGGAAACCATTGCTAAAATCCAGAATATAGAGGAAAACGTAACATGGCTTGTCCTGACGGAAAGTTGGTGCGGAGACGCATCACCGGCCTTACCGGTTATGCAAAAGATTTCAGAAATTAACCCGAATATTACTTTTAAGATTGTCTTGCGGGACGAAAATCTAGAATTAATGAATCAATTTTTGACTAATAACGCAATGTCTATTCCCAAGCTAATCCAATTGGATTCTGAAACCAATAAAGTTTTAGGCACATGGGGACCGCGTTCAAAAAACGCAACGGAACTGGTGATGGCATATAAGTCCAAACATGGTGTTCTTTCAGCAGAATTCAAGCAAGATTTACAAGTTTGGTATAATAAGGATAAAGGTCAAAGTGTCCTAAATGAACTAATGGAGCTACTTCCTTTGAAATAAATAGGTAATCGTACCTTTTTGATTAGATTTATCTCCTGCACTAAACTTTGCCTTTAAGGCATAGGCAATGGCATTATCCACTAAACAACCATTGGAAGTTCCGGAACTTTTTTCATTGAAATTTGCCTCTATAACATTGCCCAAGGCATCAACCTCTATATTAATGACCACTTTACCACCTTCAATACAGGTATAAATAGGTGGAGGCAGTTTGTAATTATTTCGATTTACTAATGAATAGGATACGGATGTTTTTCTTTTTGCAAGATTATTAGTGAATTCTTGCTTTTCCGCTTCTTTTTCACCTAAAAGTTGTTTTTTTTCTTCCCTTTTCTTCGCCAACTCCTTTACTCGCGCAACATATTCTGAATCTGAGATGAGTTCTTCCGACGTATCACCATCGTTCATTTCAGCCTTTTCCTCAAGGATTTCATCTAAGGTTTTCAATGGCTCGGGATTCCCATAACTAGGCTTTGCGGTTTCATTAAATGCCATATGGCTCTTAATTGGGTCGGCCTTGGAGAGTTCTTCCAGTAATTTTTCCTCTTCGGGTGTTAGTTCTTCCAGTAATTCCTCTTCCATAACCATTTCTACAACGTAATCGTCTTGCTCCTCCTCACCACCTAGATGTATGTTGTACAACACCAATATCACAATCGCCATTGAAAAAATGGTGATGATTAAGGATAACTGTTGTCTACTAAGGTTCATGGTCATATAACCTATTTTTTAGGGAAATATTTCAGTAAACGGATAAAAGAATATTAGTTTAATTTATGCTTTATCATCTCTTTCACCAAATAACACCTCCGAAAAGACCAAAGGGTCTACGGCTATATCTACGTTGAAATCTCCTATTTTGGTTCTTCTAAGAGCCGATAAATATCCCCCGGATTCTAAAGCTTTTCCAAAATCATGTGCTATGGAGCGAATATAGGTGCCCTTGCTACACAAAATTCTAAACTCTATTTTGGTTAGTTTTATCTGGGTTATTTCAAATTCTGAAATGATGACCTTTCTAGTCTTTATGGGAACTTCTTTTCCTTCGCGCGCATATTCATACAAACGTTTTCCATCTTTTTTTAAAGCTGAAAATATAGGAGGAATCTGTTCTATTTCTCCCATGAATTTTGAAACTGTCCTAAGGATTAGATCTTCAGTAATATGGCCAGTGGCATATGTACCGTCTATTTTGGTTTCTAGGTCATAGGATGGTGTTGTTGCGCCTATAGTGATCGTTCCGGTGTATTCTTTTACCTGACCTTGAAATTCTGGTATTTTTTTGGTGAACTTACCTGTGCATATCAGTAACAGTCCTGTAGCTAAAGGATCTAAAGTTCCTGCATGTCCTATTTTTATTTTTTTAAGATTGAATTTCTTTCTGATAGCCCATTTGAGTTTGTTCACCGCTTGAAAGGAGGACCAACCTAAAGGCTTGTCTATCAATAACAATTGACCTTCTAAAAAATCTTCTTTGGTCAATTCTTTCATGAAAACTTAAATTTCTATAAGATTTGTTTACGGGTTCATAAACCCATAAATAATGGCTATTGAACCAACTATCAAACAATAAATTGCAAAATAGGAAAGCTTGCTTTTACGAACCAATCGGATCATCCAAGTACAGGCGGCAAGGCCGGCAACAAAGGCGGCTAAGAATCCGGCTCCCATCGCTACATTGTTTTCTCCATTAAAGGTTAGATCACCGCTCATAAGATCTTTTGCTATTTTGCCAAAAATTAAGGGCACCACCATTAAAAAAGAAAAACGTGCCGCTTTGGATTTATCAACACCTAAAAGTACCGACGTTGAAATCGTAGCACCACTTCGAGAAATACCCGGCAGCATTGCTATGGCTTGGGAAACGCCTACTACAAAGGCATTTTTAAAACTTACTTTTTTATCTGTATCCTTGGCCTTGTCCGCAAAGTAGAGAAGTATCGCAGTAATTAAGAGCATGAAACCCACAAATCTTATGTTTCCTCCAAAGAATGCCTCTAATTGCTCTTCAAAAAATAGACCTACAAATACCGCGGGTATCATGGAAATAATGATTTTGGTGGAGAATTGACTTTCTTCGTTCCAGTTAAATTGGAACAATCCTTTAATAATTTCCCATACATCTTTCCTAAATACAACTATTGTGCTAAGAGCCGTTGCGAAATGGAGTATTACGGTAAACAATAAGCTCTCTTCCGGAATGGAAGTATCGCCCAAGATGGCTTTACCCAACTCTAAATGACCACTTGAGGAAACAGGAAGGAACTCAGTCAACCCTTGAATAATTCCTAGGATAATCGCGTCAAGTATATCCAATTAATCCTTTTTTTTGTGGGGATTCAACAAAATTGCATAAACTTCTATTCCTAAACCAATGAGTACCAAAGTTGGTGCTAACCTAATTCTTCTAAAATTATATATTTCTGGATTAAACACGTCAGGATTGTCACTTCCACCACCGCTCATCAATATAAAACCTAAGGCAATAAAAGCAATTCCTATAAACATGAAAAGGTAATTTTTCTTCTGAAAAATGAAATCCTGTTTCAAAACTTGTTCAGTCTTATTTTTTTTACCCATAAGTCACAAATTTAATAATATAATTCGTCTGTTCTAAGATTCAGAAAACGTTGAGTCGCAAAATAAGTGCTGACCAATGAAATTAGAATACCCAAAAGAAATACGCCTACCAAAAGTATAATCAGTATTGTAGGGTCTTCCAATAACCCTAAATCCTGAAAGTTGGTGTTTACATAATAGATAACACCTCCAATGGCTAAAATTGCCAACATGGCACCGATCATCCCCAATTTTATATTCTGCCAAATAAAGGGTCTTCTTATGAATGTTTTTGTTGCGCCTACCATTTGCATGGTTTTAATGATAAACCGCTTGGAATAGATAGAGAGTCTGATAGAACTATTGATGAGCAAAACGGCTATAAACGTGAATATGGCACTTGCTACCAAAATCCAAAATCCAATTTTTTCCACACTTTTAGCCACCATGCTTACAAGCACTTTATCGTAACTTACTTCGTCTACGTAGCTTTTCTCGGAAAGTTTTTCGGCAATTTCAGCGACTTTTTCAGCAGTTACAAAATCTGCATTCAGTTTAACATCGATTGAATTTTTAAGAGGGTTATAGCCAAGATAGTCCACAAAATCCTCTCCAATTTCCTGGCTATGCTGTTGTGCGGCCTCTTCTTTGGAAACATATTGGGCAGATTTGGTATAGTCGGACATAGCTAATGTTTTTTGTAACTGTTCCACCTCAATTTCCTTAGCATCTTCTTTTAAGAATATAGAAATGGTAATTTGCTCTTTAGAGCGGTCGGCCATTTTTTTAGTGTTTAAAACCAAAAGCCCCAAAATACCCAGAAGGAACAATACCAAAGCAATACTAAGAACTACGGAGAAGTACGAAGAAATTAGTTTGCGTCTTTGGTAGTTTTCAAAAGAAGTACTCATAATAATGAATAAGAGATGTAAAAATAGGAAAGTAATGTGAAATGAAACGTATATAAAACTTTATAAGATAGAACCTTCAAAATTAATTTTTTCGAAAGGAAGTTTATCTCTTAAGGGCAAGGGCTCCCGAAAAATTTCTATCATCAACTATTATGCGATACCAGTAGTTTCCGGCAGGTAATTCTTGCCCGTTAATAGTGCCATCCCAAAAGGCGGAATCTTGGCTTGCAGTTTTAAGTAATTTTCCAAAGCGGTCAAAAATAAAAAGTTGATTATTGTTAAAAGCCTCCAAGCCTTCAACTCTAAATATATCATTTATGTTGTCTCCGTTCGGGGTGAAAAATTTAGGAATCACCAAATGCGAATATTCTTGCCTAACCACAGCACAACCCGTTTTATCCCTTACGTATATGGTATAACTTCCGCCTGTTAAGGCGGTAAAAAAGGGGCTGTCCTGGTAATTTATAGCATCAATGGCATATTCAAAATCCCCATTATTTTTGGTTTTGACTATAATAGAAGGGCCATCTGATGTGATGCTTTCAATAATTGGTAAGTCTATTTGTTCCAAAGCAATGAACTTTGTGTTAGAACAACCATTGGCATCGGTTACCAATACCGAATATTCTCCTGGGGTATCAACTTCAATGTCCTTGGTAATTGCTCCTGTGCTCCACTGGTAATCCACATTATCCAAATCGGCAGATAAGAGTATCATCGTATCCTCACAAAAGGTTAGGAATTCATCTTGAAGAGTTGGTAATTGATTTATCGTCAAAGTAACGGCGGTTCTTGAACCCGAGGGACAATTAATGAACGTAGAATTCATTTCCGCATAGTAAGTACCCTCTTGGGCCGGGTTAAAATTGGAATCGTTTTCCAATAGTAGATTACCTCCTACAGGAGCATCATACCAATTAATTGAAAAATTGTTAGGAACGGAAACACTAAGGGGAACCGACTCGTTTGCACATCTGGATACGTCACCATTACTGGAAGGCACTGGTGGAATAGGTACAACTAAAATTTTGAACACATCTGATATTATATTACAAAGGTCATTGGAAACATTTAGAGGGTCTTCAGCTACTTTAACCCTATAGAAACTTGTGTTGTTTAGCGGTGGCGTAACAAAATTGTTGTTGGTTTCACTTGGAATATCAATCCAGTTTATTTCATCATTGCTCTGTTGCCATTGGTAGGCATGTGTAGTGAAAATTGAAAAGTCTGGAGTTGCCTCTAATACTGTCGGCGTGGCACCTTGGTCTTCACATACGGTAACAGCGGTTTCGTTCTGGTTCGTTGCCACCGTAACGGAATCTCCGCAGGATTTGAATACAATGTCGTCAATGGCCAAGTCGTTTCCACATCCACCATTACTATTATTCCGCATTTTAAGAATAACGGAGGTCTGCCCTGTCAGGGTTTTAAAAACAAGGGCATACTGTTCCCATAGCGGCGTTGTTCTGTTCTGTATGTCCTCGGTATCTCCCTGTGCCAACAAATTGGTGTCCGTCTCATCCCAAATCTGGAATCTTACGTTTACGGGTATCCCATTACCGTTGCACCGTGCCTGCGGTAAAAGATTAATAAGCCAGGAAGAGAATTCATAGGTGGTATTTTCGCAAAGGCCGGAAACTTCCCTTCGGTAAAATTCACCAGCGGTAAAACTGGCATTTACTATAAAGGATTTGCCGTCTACGTCGCCAGGAGTGTGGTCTTGAGTATTGAACCAGTCAAAATAATTTGTTGTGCTAGAGATGGTGTAATCTCCATCTAAGGGATCACCTGTAGTAAAATTATAGGTGGTGGTCCCTATTGGTAGAGCCGGGCCATCGGTAAGGCCGCTACCAAAGTCTTCCGTAAAAATAGGGTCTCCAGAACTACCTCCGCAGAAGCCGAGCTGCGCTTGTAGGTTTGTTGTTGCAAAACCTATAAGGATAAATAAGAGGATAGACCATTTGGGACTTAGAATATACACAGGTTTAAAGATACTATAAATGACTAAAAAGACCCCTTTTTAATGCGTTCTCAGAGGATAAAATGTTATTGGGCATTATCTTTTTAACTTTCATCGATTACGCCTATTTTTGTTACAGATTTTAACTAGAGATCACGGAAGAATAGAAGTCAACAATATTCGGATGTGGTCATTTGTTTTTTAGAGAATTAAGGATGAAGTACAATTTCAACGAAATTGAAGCCAAGTGGCAAAAGTATTGGGCCAAAAACCAAATATTCAAGGCGGAGAACAATTCAGATAAAGAAAAGTTTTATGTGCTGGACATGTTTCCCTATCCCTCAGGAGCGGGTCTGCATGTGGGGCACCCTTTGGGGTATATCGCCAGTGATATCTATGCACGCTATAAGCGGCATAAGGGCTTTAACGTGCTACATCCGCAGGGGTACGACTCTTTTGGTTTACCGGCTGAACAATACGCCATACAGACCGGTCAACATCCTGCAATTACTACAGAAGCGAATATAAAAACCTATAGAAGGCAGCTGGATCAGTTAGGTTTTTCATTTGATTGGAGTCGTGAGGTACGTACTTCCGACCCGAGCTATTATAAATGGACACAGTGGATATTTGTCCAATTATTTAATTCTTGGTACAGCACCGATTCCGATAAGGCCGAGGATATTGAAACTTTGGTTGCTGTTTTTAAGACAGATGGAAATGCAGGTGTACATGCGGTTTGTGATCATGACATTGCCATTTTTTCTGCTTCGGATTGGAACGGCTATTCAGAGAAAGAAAAACAAACAATTTTATTAAAATACAGATTAACCTATTTAGCTGAAAGTGAAGTCAATTGGTGTCCGGCACTGGGGACGGTTTTAGCAAATGATGAGATTGTAAACGGTGTTTCCGAACGTGGTGGTCATCCGGTTATCCGAAAAAAAATGACGCAATGGAGCATGCGGATTTCCGCCTATGCCCAGCGTTTGTTGGATGGTTTAGAGGATATAGATTGGCCACAACCGCTTAAGGACTCTCAAACCAACTGGATTGGTCGTTCACAAGGAGCTTCGGTAAGCTTTAATATTCTTCCTGTAGAAGAATCTAAAGTCGAAGGCATAGAAGTATTCACCACAAGGCCAGATACAATTTTTGGAGTATCGTTCATGACTTTAGCTCCAGAACATGATTTGGTGGCTAAAATTACAACCCCAGAACAGAAAGCTGAGGTGGATGCCTATATAGAAGCTACGGCAAAACGTTCGGAGCGCGACCGTATGGCAGATGTAAAAACTATTACCGGGGCCTTTACTGGGGCTTATGCCGAACACCCCTTTACAAAGGAGCCCATTCCTATTTGGATTGGGGATTATGTTTTAGCAGGCTATGGAACCGGTGCTGTAATGTCCGTTCCATGCGGTGATCAACGTGACTATGATTTTGCGAAGCATTTTGATATTCCCATTCCCAATATTTTTGAAGGAGTTGATATCTCCAAAGAAGCTTTTGCCGATAAAGAGAAAACCATTATCGCTAATTCTGATTTTTTAAACGGATTAGGCTATAAGGAAGCAACTAAAATAGCCATACAGACCTTGGAAACTTTAGGTCAAGGAGAGGGCAAAATTAATTACCGATTGCGAGATGCGGTGTTTAGTCGCCAGCGGTACTGGGGAGAACCTTTCCCTGTATATTATGATGCTGACGGAATGCCCCAGATGTTGGATAAGAAATTCTTACCGTTGGAATTGCCGGAAGTCGATAAGTACCTGCCTACCGAAACTGGTGAACCACCCTTGGGCAATGCAAAAGAGTGGCATTGGTTACAATATGGTGATGACGGTAAAGTAGTCTCGGAAGAAGAGTTTAAAAATTCCTTGGCTTCTGGAAGGTTGGGAGGACCTTTGGAATTGAATACCATGCCGGGATGGGCCGGCAGTTCCCAGTATTTTAATAGGTATATGGACCCGCATAACGATGACGCTATCTTTTCGCAAGAAGCCATTAATTATTGGCAAGATGTGGACTTGTATATTGGCGGTAGTGAGCATGCTACGGGGCATTTATTGTACTCCCGTTTTTGGCAAAAATTCATGTTCGACAAAGGATTGGTGCCCAAAGATGAGTTTGCTAAAAAGCTGATTAATCAGGGAATGATTACGGGGACTAGCGCGTTTATTTATTTAGTTGAACCTATATTTTTTGAAAAGGGAAAAAGAAATGGTACTCCGGCAGAAGTACCTTGGAAATTAAAAAAAGTAATGTCATACTCCTTGATTGAAAGTAAAAACCCAAAAGAACTTCACAATCAATTACAGTTTAATGATGAAAACCTAGCCAATGAGTTTCTATCAGAATGTTCAGAACAAAAGATTGATTTGGTAAATGAATTTAAAATTGGTGGTTATTTGGCAATCAAAAGAAGAATTCCTATTCACTTGCTTAAAGGTACAAGTGATGAACTGGACTTGAAACGTTTTAAAGATGAACGAGGATATAAAGATTTGGTAAATGCTAAATTTATCTTGGAAGACGGCAAATACATCGTTGGCCGCGAAGTCGAAAAAATGTCCAAATCCAAATATAATGTGGTGAACCCAGACGCTATTTGTGAGGAATATGGAGCGGACAGTCTGCGTTTGTACGAGATGTTCTTAGGGCCTTTGGAGCAATCCAAACCATGGAACACGGCTGGTATAACTGGAACCCATGGTTTCTTAAAAAAACTATGGAAATTATATACGCCGTTTTTTGAGAATAGTGCGGCCACTGAGCGTAGCCAAAGTGGTGTGGAAGTGGAGCCTTCAGCTGAAAGCTTGAAAACCCTCCACAAAACCATAAAAAAGGTTGAAGAGGATATAGAGAACTTTAGTTTTAATACATCTGTATCTACCTTTATGATCTGCGTGAACGAACTTTCGAGCCAAAAATGTACAAGTCGCGCTATTTTAGAACCACTGGCTATTTTAGTATCGCCCTATGCACCTCATATTGCAGAGGAGCTATGGGAAAAACTAGGTCATTCAGAATCTATTTCTACAGCTGCCTTTCCAAAATTCGAGGAGAAATATTTGGTGGAAAGTAGTAAGGAATATCCTATTTCCTTTAACGGGAAAATGAAATTTACGATGGAGCTGGCCTTGGATTTGAGTAAAGATGAAATTGAGGCAGCAGTTTTAGCCCATGAAAAAACCCAACAGCAATTGCAGGGAAGAACACCTAAAAAGGTAATCGTTGTGCCTGGAAAAATTGTGAATATTGTAGGCTAATAGAGTATAGCTGTAGACCAATAAATCTTTTTAGAACCTTTAGAGTAGATACTCTCATGAATTTGTTATGCGTTGCTAGCGCATTTAACGGATTGCTTTATGGGTTGATTATATTACCTGATTTTCAGCAATTACCTTTTACGTAAGCAGTGCGATAAAATTGACTAACCGAGTCAATAGCCCCCTCAATAATTATAAAATTCAAATTGCATAGATATTATTTCGTACCCCTAAAAAATTGGGGGTAATATAGTATAAAATGAAGTTTATAGCCTTTGACCCCTGTATTTCATCGAATAATTCTTTTTATATTGTTTTAATTGTCACAACTTAGTGGCTTAACTCAAAACTATATAACAATGATTGTTGGCATTCCTAAAGAGATTAAGAACAACGAAAGCAGGGTGGGTATGACTCCTGGTGGAGTTTTTGAACTGGTTAAAAATAATCATACTGTTTATGTACAATCAACTGCTGGTGAAGGCAGTGGCTTTTTCGATAAAGATTACCAACAGGCAGGGGCCGTAATTTTGGATACAATTGGCGAAGTCTATGCGGCCAGTGAGATGATCGTAAAGGTAAAAGAGCCAATTGCGGAAGAATATGATTTAATTAAGGAGAATCAGCTATTATTTACCTATTTCCATTTTGCATCAAGTGAGCCGCTTACAAAGGCAATGATCAAGCAAAAAGCCATTTGTATAGCTTATGAAACCGTTGAGGATGAAGAGGGAACATTACCATTGTTAACACCCATGTCCGAGGTCGCGGGAAGAATGGCCATTCAACAGGGTGCTAAATATTTAGAAAAACCGGTAAAGGGGCGCGGTGTACTTTTGGGAGGTGTGCCTGGTGTAGCTCCGGGGAAAGTATTGGTTTTGGGTGCGGGCGTTGTAGGTATACAGGCTGCTAAAATGGCAGC
>JBARUM010000256.1:0-1757 GCA_049645725.1 Maribacter sp. | reverse complement strand
AATCTGTTAAGATAAACAGGACTATTTTTTAATAATCTTAAAGAAGCCATTGTTTCCCTTTTCTAACACTACTTTTATAAAATAAATCCCCTCGGGATAATTAATTTTAACCGAGTATTCAGTTGTTTTATCAAATTTATAAGTATTTAAAAGCCGACCGCTAAAGTCCATTAAACTAATAAGCCCCGAGACCTCTAAATTTTTAAATTTGATGTTTAAGTCCTCCTCTACAGGATTAGGGTATAGGAGAATTACTTGCTCGTTGTCGTTAAGATCGGTATTTAGATTTATTGTTTCGTTTGATTTCTCTATAGGTATCCACCTTGTCTTGTTTGTTGGGTTCCTATTATTTGGAGCCCCACCCCCGGTAATAATTAATCTATTTTCCCATACCATAATCGTTGGGGTTAAAAGTGGCTCGGGCAGTTTGCAAAGCTCAGTCCATTCATTGGAAATCGGGTCAAATTCAAGAATATTGTCGGCTCCTCTATTTCCGCCAGCTATTATGACTTTTTCCTTGTGCGAGATGGTACCTACCTCAAAATGTGATCTGTTCGAAGGTAAATCCTGAAGACGCGTCCAACTATCAGTTTTAGGATTATAGGCGTGGACGAACTTTTGATTGCTCGCTCCTTTATCATGACCTATTTGACCTCCAATTGCGTAAACCAATCCGTTGTTACTGGTTCCGCCCAAATGATTTCTTGGGCTTGGTAATGGAGCGGCAGATTGCCAACCGGCCGTTTCATTGGACAAATCATAAAAATAATGTTCGCCTACATCTGTATCTCTATCCGGTAATAAGCCGCCAAAAAAATGAACCTTACCTTGATTTAAGGTTGCCGCGCCAGAACCTCTTCTTCCAGGTAATTTGGGACCTTCTCTCCAAGTATCGGTCAAGGAATTATATATTTGAACCCTATCTGTAGCAACGCCTGGATGATTACCTGCAAAACCACCAATAATCCAGACTTCATCGTTCACGACGGCCATGCCACCGTGCGTTACGAGCAAGGGCATTGGTTCGCCGAAGGACCATGTGTTGGATGCCGGGTCATAGATTTCAGTAGCTTCTACAGCCTGAAATTTTTCATTTAATCCAGACATAGTATATAGTTTACCGTTAACAGTGGCACTTTGACCTTCAATATGGTCTTCCTTGGCATCAGCAAGATTTCTCCATTCACACGCATCAAAGACCTCGATTATCTCACCATTTCCAAATAATTCTATCGCTGACAGTTTAGGTTGATTTATAGTGGCGGAAAAAACTAGGCTTAACTCCCCATCTGAAACACTTGTTTCGTAACTTTTAACTACAGCTGTCATCGGGCCTACCTCTTGATTGACGTCAAAGTCAATTAGAATTGGATTTCCTTCTAAGCTAACATCAAAAATTCGTTTTCCAACACCGGTCGGACCACCATTTGTAGCCCCAAAGAAGATCTCGGCAAAATGAAGATTTACTTCGTAATTTCCGTTAGTTACGGGGATTGCATATTCAAAAGTTCCATTGTTAGAAGTAGTACTTCTTTCCGACACGTAAATACCGTCCAATTCCGTTTGCAAAATATCATTAATACCGGGGTTACTGTATGAAGTTCCATCACCTTTAAAATAGGAGTCCGACTCAAAATACAGACCATTAATCGTCACCTCGTTTCCACCACTATTGATTCTGGTTAGAAGAGGTAAATTTTCATCTTCCTCTTCTTCATTGTCAGTTTCCAGAATTTCTATTGCAGATAGTTTTGGCC
>JBARUM010000255.1:0-4025 GCA_049645725.1 Maribacter sp. | reverse complement strand
CCCATAGACTGGTCAGATAAAATAATAGTCTTGCCAACAAAAGATTCAATTTCTTACGGAAAAACCTATCTATCCGTTTATTCTCAAATTTATAGTTTTTCCGAACATACCTCCTTGGATTTGACGGCAACTGTAAGTATTAGAAATACAAGTGAAAATGATACTATTTATCTTTTAAAGGCTGATTATTTTGACACAAAGGGTAATCCCATTCATTCTTATGTTCAAAGTCCGATCGCTGTGGGTAAAATGGAAACTTTAGAAATTGTAATAGCGGAATCCGATAAAACGGGAGGTACTGGTGCTAATTTTATATTTAATTGGGCAAAAAAGCCTAATACTTCAGAACCCATTTTTGAAGCCGTCATGATTTCTACATATGGCCAACAAGGTCTTTCCTTTACTACCCAAGGAAAACATATTGAGTAGTACATCAGAAATTATAACAACAATCTACTTTTATCTGTCTAAATTGACTCTGCAGATGAGGCACCTTACGACTTAAATATCCACGGGCTTTAATTCTAAATTACGATCTTTAAAGAATGAAATATCTACCACTTATTGTAATAAGCCTTTCCTTCTCATTTGGGTTCGTTTCAGAAATACTACCAATAATCAATATATACCCAAAACAAGATAGTATTCAAGAAGAAGCATTCCGGGTGTTACAAACAAAATGTAATGTCTGCCATGCGTCGAAAAAAAAAGTGGATATTTTCACTTATCAAAATATGGATAGTTTAGCTTTGGAAATCAACCAACAAGTATTCATAAAGAAAAAAATGCCGAAAGGGCGTAAAATAAAACTCACAACAGGAGAACAAGAACAACTAAAAACTTGGATGGCTTCTTTACTAGAGCAATAAATTATCAAAAGGACCTATTAAGGCTTTTTTTTGTATTCAGCTCACTACTTTATTTTGCCACGTTAACCGCTCTAGTCTCTCTTATTACTGTAACTTTTACTTGACCTGGATAGGTCATATCTGTCTGTATTTTTTGAGATATTTCAAAGGAAAGTTCAGCTGCTTTGTCGTCACTTACCTTTTCACTCTCCACTATCACCCTAAGCTCACGTCCTGCCTGAATAGCGTACGCTTTTTGAACGCCTCCAAAGCCAAAAGCAATTTCCTCCAAATCTTTAAGACGTTGAATATAAGAATCTAAAACTTGTCTTCTTGCACCCGGTCTGGCACCACTAATAGCATCACATACTTGAACTATTGGCGATATTAAAGTTTTCATCTCTATCTCGTCATGGTGAGCGCCAATGGCATTACAAACCTCTGGCTTTTCACCATATTTTTCTGCCCATTGCATTCCGAGTATCGCATGTGGTGTTTCAACCTCAGCTTCGGTATTAGGTACTTTTCCAATATCATGGAGTAATCCCGCACGTTTAGCGATTTTTGGGTTTAGGCCTAATTCTGAGGCCATTACACCGCATAGTTTAGCTACTTCCCTAGAGTGCTGTAATAAGTTCTGCCCGTAAGAAGAACGATACTTCATTCGACCCACCGCTTTTATTAGTTCTGGATGCAACCCATGAATTCCTAAATCAATTACGGTACGTTTTCCAATTTCTACTATTTCGCCGTCAATCTGTTTCTCTGTCTTTTTAACTATTTCTTCGATACGTGCCGGGTGTATCCTACCATCCGTAACCAATTTATGAAGGGATAAACGAGCTACTTCCCTTCTGACCGAATCAAAACATGAAAGAATAATAGCTTCCGGAGTATCATCTACTATAATTTCAACACCTGTGGCCGCTTCCAAGGCTCTAATATTTCTTCCTTCTCTACCTATAATCCTACCTTTTACATCATCAGATTCAATATTGAATACAGAAACACAGTTTTCCACTGCTTCTTCCGTACCGATACGTTGAATAGTATTGATCACGATTTTTCTCGCCTCCTGTTGGGCAGTAAGTTTGGCATCTTCTACTGTGGCCTGAATATAGCTCATAGCGTCAGATTTGGCTGTTTCTTTTAAACTTTCCATTAGTTGATTTTTGGCATCATCCGCGGACAATCCAGAAATTACCTCTAATTGCTGTACTTGACTTTTATGAAGTTTTTCTAACTCGGACTGTTTCTTTTCGTAAAACTCTTTCCGGTGATCAACATCTTTGAGCTTCCCTTCCAAGTTGGAATTTAGCTGCTTATTCCGAGCAAGTTCACTACTAATCTGAGATTCTTTATCTCTTGTACGTTTCTCAGCTTCATTTATTTTTTTATCCTTTCCGAAAATTACTTTTTCATGCTCTGCCTTTAGTTCTAAAAATTTTTCTTTGGCCTGCAGTATTTTATCTTTCTTAAGACTTTCGCCCTCTAGATTGGCTTCTTTTATAATTCTTGTCGCCTCCCTCTTGGCATTGGCCATGGTTTTGGATGCTTTTCCCTTTTCCATAAACTTTGCAATGGCAAAACCTACCGCCAGACCAATTATACCAGCTATTATTATTGTTGTACTGTCCATAGTTTAATTTATTAATAAAAAAAAGCCCACATTGGAGAAGTTTTGTACAAACTCCAGAAAACAGGTTTAGGGCTAACAGACTGATCAAGAATCCTTATACTAGTAAGGCATGCTTTTACAATCTAAACTCACCCTTTTTAAACAAATTAATGTTGAGTTCGTCAAAAGGTATTACCAATGTGGGCAGTAACTTAATGTATTTTAAAGAACGTTTTTATTTAAAAGCTAGTTTGGAATTCACTAAATCGTCCAGAGCTTGTAAGCGCTCCTCCGCTTCTTTAGTACCTTCCGTATGTTCAATGCCTTTTTGCTCAATTTTGGATGCAAACTGTAAGGCACACATGGCCAAAACATCTTGCTTATCCCTAACGGCATAATTCTGCTCAAACTTTTTAGCCAACTGTTCAATGTTCTTGGCCGCTTTGCGCAAACCTTCCTCTTGGCTAGGGTCTATTGTTAAAGGATATACCCTATCCGCAATGGAAAGCTTTATTTTGAGCTTTTCTGACATATTATTTAATCACTACTCCGCAAGTTGGGCAATACAATAGTCCAATTCCCGTATTAATGTATTTATTTTTAGCTTAGCTTCTGTCTTATTCGTATTACTGCCAAGCATTGAATTTGCAAGTTTGAGCGAGTTATATTTTTCTTCCCAATCCGAAACCGTTTTGTTTGCGTTTTCTTGATTTGATTTAATGGTCACCAATTCGTTTTCCATAGTTTGATTAGCCTTCTGAAGCACTTCTAACTTATGAAGCAACTTGCTAATTTTATTTTCTAAGGAATCAACGATTTGAATTAATTCGCCCATATTGAAATACGATGCTATTTACACAAAGTTAACATTCGTTCTAAGACTTAGCAATACTTTTCACAAATAATCTTAGAAGCCCAAGTCCAAATCTTAAAAACCCCGGTTATTAAAAAGCATTAATACATTTACCTCCAACAACTTTCAAGAATTGGACATGATTAATTATTTTCGCATCAACTTATTGTAGCTATGAACAAAATTGCCCTCGGATTCCTATTAATATCTGTTTTCATGCTCACCGCACAGGAAAAATACCCCAAAGATGCTTTTAGGCCTCCGCTGAATATCCCAATAATTCTAGCAGGTACTTTTGGTGAACTTCGTTCTAATCATTTTCATTCTGGTATAGATATTAAAACGCAACAAAGAGAAGGTTTACCAATTTTGGCTATTGGAGACGGTACTGTAACTAGGATTAAAGTTTCGCTTTGGGGTTACGGCAAAGTGCTTTATGTAGCGCATCCCAACGGATATACCTCTGTTTACGGTCATCTACAAAAGTTTTCCCCAAAAATAGAGGAATACATTAAAAAAATTCAGTACCAAAAAAAGTCCTACGAAGTAGAGGTATTTCCAGACTACGGCGAGGTAAAAGTAGGTAAGGACGAAATCATTGCCTACAGTGGTAATACAGGAGGTTCTTCCGGGCCACATCTACATTTTGAAATACGAAGTAGCATATCCGAGAAACCAACCAATCCTTTACTGTATGGTCTTGATG
>JBARUM010000254.1:0-4199 GCA_049645725.1 Maribacter sp. | reverse complement strand
GCTGCCCAAGGTGGTAGTTTTATCTCTAACCATGCTGCAAGCGATTCCTACGGACATAGTACGGCATCGTCCGTTTCCGGAAACGGTAAGGGTATTTGGGATTGGTATTCGGAAAATGTAACAGGTTGTAGTGTCAGAAATAGCCCTAACCATACCCGAGCAGGTTTAGGAGCAACGGTGACAGTACAAAATCAAAATTCAGGATTGACAAATGGTATTGTATTTCCTTGGAGCGACAATGAGGAATGGTACTATTGGGAAGATGGCTATTTGGATAGTTCTTTCACTGAATTATTACGGGTTTCCGACACCGGCTCAAATTCCTATGACGATGCACGGATGACCGCCCATTATTGGGAAAGACCGGATGGTGGCGTAAGTTTCTATTCCAGTATGGGCCACGCAAAGAGTAAATACTCGGATTCGGATTTCGTTCAGTTGATGAGCAATGCGTTTGCCTTTATACTAGACTAAAAGTATTTACTATAAAGCTCTGGCAACTAATATTCCTGTATTGCTTTTTATATTCTTCAGGTAGTCTACTAAAGGAACATCGGAGACTACCACTTTTCCAACGGTGGAGGCATGCAGGAGATGAATTCTACCATCGGCTTCACGCGTAGCGATACCGGTATGGGTTACATCCAGTCCTTTTATAGATGTCGTTAAAGCAATGATATCTCCTGATTGTATGAAGTGTTCGTTTTCGGCAATATCTTTTTGGGCAAGAATACAAATAACCTGATTGTTGAGATAATTTTCCGAAGCCTTTATTTTTTCATAATTCTCCTCATTGGTAAGGAAAGGATACAAATCCCGATGGGTACTCATAAAGTTGATGTCCTTCTTTAGCTCCTTTCCTCCAATTTCAGCAGTAATATCTTTTAGCAACCCCTTGGCTTCATTATTTCGAATCCATTCTGAAAAGTAATGTAGGCGGGAGGCATAGTCTTCTAAAACCCCATCTTTATACCGAATGGTTTTTAAGTTTTTAGTAAATTCTTCAAAGGAGGTTTGCTCTCTTTGGAGTAGTAAACTAAAGGCCAATACGTTCTCTACGAATGTGGTGCAGTCTAATCCCTGAAGATTTACGACCAAGGACTCCGTTTTACCAATTTCAAGTGTTTTCTCAACATATGGGGTGTCCAAAAAAGTCTTTCCGATAGACACTATGGTTTCTCCTAAGTCTTTTTCAAAAAGCCCATCAATTTCTATGATTTTATCCTCAACTGCTTGCCTGTCTTTTGGGGAACAGGTGATTTGTTGGGAGAACGAAATTTCCACTAACAAGAGGAGGAGAGCGGTAATTAGTTTTAATTTCATGAAGATTTTATTGTATATGGAGTAAAATATTTCGTGGATTTCATAAAAATACACAAACCTTTCGATTATACCCTAAACTCCTTATTACGTTTGGGTTTTATTGTGCAACGTTCTTATTTTCCAATTTCATTGATAAAAATCCAGCTCTTTCATTTTAGAAATGTCCGAGTTGAAAACTTCAATTATTATTCTTTGACCTGTTCCACAACCACAGGATTCGCACGATATGTCCAAGGGTGAATTCGTGTCAAAGCCCAAATTTTGAATAATAACATTCTCACTTTCCAGATACTCCTTCACAGCAATCTCACTTTCATCATTCGAGTCATTTTCTCCTGTGTTCCAAGGGTCTGCACATTTGGTTTGGTTCCAATAGAATAGAGCATCAGTTTCCATTGAATTACCATCGCTATTGCACCCATTAAACAAGAGCAAGATCAAAGTAATAAATGTGTAAAAAGTATTTTTCATAATGTTCTTCAAATCCTAAGAGTGATTTATTTTTATCTTAAGTATTCTCCAGAAATAGACAATTTAGTGCAATAAATTGTTGGAGTTTCTTGATGTGTTGAATGTTGCGCAATAAAAAGATAAGGCAACAAGTTACTATATTTCTATTTTAGGAATACTAACTACTAAATTTTTATTGGTTTCAATAATCATCAGGGAGCTTTATAATTTTCCAAGAGCGCCAAAACCAATTGGGAAGAATTGACCGCTGCTACTTTAGCAAATTTAAAATAATCCGAATGAGCCTGGGTGTTGGCATTATCACTACAGCTTCTTATGACGATATACGGTATGTCCAACATGGTACATATTTGCGCAACTGCGGCACCCTCCATTTCTGTGGCCAGGGCATTAAAATCTGTGTAAAGTACTTTTGCTTTCGCCGCATCGCTTACAAAAGTATCACCCGTGGCAATAGTTCCCATAAAGAATTGGGGAGTTCTATTTTCTAGCGATTCTAAGTGTATGCGTTTGGATGCTTTTTTGCTCTGAGCAAATAAAATAGAATCTACGGGTAGGTATAAAGGATTTTTGCCATTATTTTTAGCCAAATTTCTGGTAGGCCATGTTTCAAAAGTTCCGGCCTCTAGTTTCCCAAAGTCGTACTGGACCATATTTTCGGCAATGACGATATCCCCCGGAAAAATATCGGGGTGTAAACCTCCTGCTACTCCTGTAAAAATAAGGGCATCTAACTTAAAATTTGCTGTGAGAATGGCGGTGCTGTATGCTGCATTTACCTTGCCAATACCTGCTTTTAGCAGCACCACTTTTTGACCTTTAAGCGTACCTTCGAAAAAGGTAACACCTCCTTTCTGTATCTCTTTTTTGTCATTTAGGGCATCTTTTAGTAGCTGTATCTCCTCATCCATGGCTCCCATAATGGCAATGTGCTGTGCACTTGATACCCATGAACCAAGAAACACGAAAATCAGAAAAAGGTGTTTTAGAGCCATAGGAAAATAAGGGATAAAAGATTAATGATTATGAGCGTCGGGCTTATTTCCTGTTTTTTACCTGTACCTAATTTGAGTAGGGTCCAACTCAAGAAACCAAAGATAATCCCTGTGGATATGCTATAGGTAAGGGGCATCAAAATCATGGTCAGAAAAGCAGGAATGGCCTCATCCACAGTATTCCAACTAATTTTGGTCAATGGTTTCATCATAAAAGAACCTACCAAAACCAAGGCGATGGAGGTGGCGATACTAGGCACTATGGATAGTAAAGGGGAGAAAAACAAGAAAGGCAAAAATAAAAGTCCGGCTGTGATGGCCGCCAATCCGGTTCTACCACCTTCCCTTATACCCACTGCGGATTCTATATAGGCGGTTCCGGAACTACTACCAACGAGTCCAGAAAAGATGGTGGTAACGGAATCTACCAAAAGTGATTTTTTAAGGTTTTTCGGGTTGCCGTCCTCCTCCTTATAACCTGATGCTTCCGCCAAACCTACAAAGGTGGAAAGGCTATCGAACAAATCGGTAAAGGCAAAAACGAAAATCACGGGAAGGAAAGCATATTGTATGGAGCCTAAAAGGTCCGCTGAAAGGAAAAGACTAAAGTCGGGCATCGAAAATAGTCCTTTGTAATTAACGAGTGTGGGCCTTCCAAAATTGATTAACGAGGCGTCTCCCCACCATCTTCCAATGGGCCAAGCCATTATCGTGGTCAATAGAATTCCAATAATCATGGCGCCCGTTATCTTTCTTACAATCAAAATAGCAGTGATGCCCAAGCCTGCTAAAAATGTTAGGCTAACAGGGTCTTTTAGGGTGCCTAAGCTCACCAAAGTAGCAGTGTCGTTCACGATAAAATGGGCATTTTGAAAACCGATAAAACAAATAAAAAGACCAATACCTGCGGCAATGGCATAGCGTAAAGAATTGGGAATGCAACGTACTATCTTATCCCTTGTTTTTAAAAGGCTTAGTATCAAGAAGAGTACTCCTGCCCAAAAAACGGCTCCCAAGGCTTCTTCATAGCTCAGCCCCATGCCTTTAACGGCCGTGTAGGTGAAAAAAGCATTTAGACCCATTCCAGGGGCTATTACAAAAGGGTTTTTGGCATAAATACCCATCATTATACTCCCAAAACAGCATACCAATATGGTGGATGTCACAACTGCAGAGAATGGCATTCCTGCTTCGGAAAGAATAGCCGGATTTACAATAACGATATAAAAAGTTGCTAAGAAGGAGCTTGTCCCGGCCAAAATTTCTGTACGTGTAGATGTGATTTTTGTTTTCAATGTATTTGAAAAATATAAATAAGTTGTTTTCTAAAGCCTTATTTAAAGCTCTTTTATGGCACAATTGTAAGATGAGTAGTCTGCAACCGTAGATTTTGATAATTATCAATTGAGG
>JBARUM010000253.1:0-5402 GCA_049645725.1 Maribacter sp. | reverse complement strand
AAGATGAGTAGTCCGCAACCGTAGATTTTGATAATTATCAATTGAGGAGCGTATTTTATCGATAAATCTCTAATGGTAATTAGATAGATTTTGCTAAAAATACCATCTTAGTTATCTTCGGAACTCAAATTCTTTAACAATAATCTATTGTGCATGATACTTTCAGGATAATTTTCCTGCAGAAACGTTATTAATCCTTCCCGTACAAAAACTCTTAAATCCCATAGGGTAGGAGCATCTTTAGCGCTGACCATGGCTCTAATTTCCACACAATTTGGCTTGGAATCCGTCACTTGAATATTTTGCACCAATCCATCCCATAAGTCGGTTTTGTTCAGGATAGCGGTTAATTCAGCCCGTAGTGCGTCAAAGGACACCCTATAATCTGTGTATAGAAATACCGTACCGATTAAGTCGGCCGATTTTTTGGTCCAGTTTTGAAAAGGTTTTTCAATGAAATAGGGAGTGGGTACTATTAAGCGTCGTTTATCCCAAATGTTCACTACGACGTAGGTTAATGTAATATCCTCTATACGGCCCCACTCGCCTTCTACAATGACTACGTCATCTAACTTAATGGGTTGGGCAATGGCAATCTGTATGCCTGCCAAAATAGTAGCAATCATTTTTTGGGCGGAAAGACCAACAATAATACCTGCAATCCCTGCCGAAGCAAAAATGCTTACCCCAATTTCCCTAATACTATCAAAACTCATTAGAGCTATACCAATTGCTAAGACTACGATGATGATAATGACTATACGCTCCAAAATATTGAATTGAGTGTAAATTTTACGGGCCCGATAATTATCCGTGGCCTCTACATCGTAATTGTCGGTAACGTGGCGTTTTAGAATTTTCAATCCGGCGATAATAAGCCAAGTCGTAGCAAATATGATGGTAATCGTGCTTACCTTTTTGAGTATAAAGGAGAACTTGGTTAACCCTAATTGGTCATGCATAGGTTGCATTCGTATAATGATAGCAATAAAAATGATGAAAATAGGAGTTGTGATTTTTTTAATACCTTCTTTGTCTAACAGATATTTTGGATTTTTCCCCAGTCTTCTCAGAAGTTGTACGGTAATAAGTTGAAGCAGCAGTAATACAAGAACGGCACCTACAATGTAAAATAGTGTTGACGGATTTTTAAGAAGTTTTTGCATGTTGGCGAACTCTTTAAGACTGCACTGCAAAGCTAAGGATAATTAGCCGTGCCAGTGGTACTGCTAAACAAAGTATTGAGGTTGCTTATACGTTCATTTAAAGAATTTGTAGGTTGATTAAGGGCGAGTCCTAATACATGTCTTATTTTTGTAATGGAAAAAAATAGCTATGAAAGGAGTATTACTGGTTAATTTGGGTTCACCGGACAGTCCAACAGCAAAGGATGTAAAACCGTATTTGGATGAATTTCTAATGGATGAGCGGGTCATCGATGCACCCAAATGGTTAAGGACTATTTTGGTAAGGGGGATAATTCTACAAACCAGACCTAAAAAATCGGCCAAAGCTTACGCCAAAATTTGGTGGGACGAAGGTTCTCCTTTGATCGTTCTTTCTGAACGTTTTACGGAAAAATTGCGCAAACGCACGAAAATGCCAGTTGCACTAGGTATGCGTTATGGGACAATGACCATTAAAAAGGCTCTCCAAGAATTAAAAGATAAAGGTGTTGACGAGGTATTATTGATTCCGCTTTATCCACATTACGCTATGTCCTCTTATGAAACAGTGGTGGTCAAGGTTCTAGAAGAACAACGTAAATTTTATCCTGAAATTGAGGTCACCACACTACCCGCGTTTTACAATAATCCGGATTATATTAAAGCGCTATCGGAAAGTATCAAGGACGGTTTAAAAGATTTTGATTACGACCATATTCTATTTTCCTATCATGGGATACCGGAACGCCACATCAGAAAAAGTGATCCAACACGGTTTCATTGTAAGATAGATGGTAGCTGTTGCTCCATAAATTCCGTAGCACATAATACATGTTATCGCCATCAGGTTTACGATACCACGGAAATGGTTAAAGCATATTTAGGATTACCAGAGGAACAAGTGAGTACTTCTTTCCAATCCCGTTTGGCGGGCGACCCTTGGTTAAAACCCTATACCGATTATGAATTTGAACGTTTGGCTAAAGAAGGAGTGAGGCGCTTGGCGGTAATTACCCCCGCTTTTGTCAGTGATTGTCTAGAAACTTTAGAGGAAATTGCAATGGAAGGTAAGGAGCAATTTGAGGAAGCCGGAGGTGAGCATTACATACATATTCCCTGTTTGAATGATAATGATGCTTGGGTAAAAGTTATGGCGGATTGGGCAAATACATGGGAACAAAAGAATATGTTGCCCATTTAGAGTGGAGGACCGTGTCAATTTGATATGACAAAAACCAGCAATCAATTTTTTAATGGCAAAAGTTTCAGCGGAGCAACTTGGTTCAGAACCCATAGGAAAACTTTTAGTAAAACAGGCCGTCCCGGCTAGTATCGGGATTTTGGTAATGTCCCTTAACATTCTTGTCGATTCCATTTTTGTAGGTAATTGGATTGGCTCTATCGCGATTGCGGCGATAAATGTAGTTTTGCCGGTTTCATTCTTTATTGGAGCCATAGGTATGGCCATAGGGATTGGAGGGTCCAGTATCATCTCCAGGGCATTGGGAGCCAATAATCATCCCAAAGCCGTACGCACCTTTGGAAACCAGGTTACCCTCACGCTACTCGTAACCATAAGTATGGCGCTATTGGGGCTATACTTTGTAGATTTCCTAATACCTGCATTTGGGGGTAAAGGGGCTATTTTTGAACCTGCAAAAGTCTACTATATCATCGTTCTTTACGGCATACCATTTCTTGCGCTATGCATGATGGGCAATACGGTGATCCGAGCTGAGGGGAAACCAAAATTTGCCATGATAGCCATGATTATTCCGTCCGTAGGAAATTTAATTATGGATTATATATTCATCTATATTTTTGATTGGGGCATGGAAGGAGCCGCTTGGGCTACGACCATAGGCTATGTGCTATGCTTTAGCTATGTACTTTACTTTTTCTTATCCAAGAACTCTGAATTAAAACTTAAGCTTTCCTGTTTTGTGCTGAGTCTTCCAATAGTAAGAGAAATAGGGTCTTTGGGCTTTGTTACCCTGGCAAGACAAGCTACTACAAGCGTTGTCTATCTATTAATGAATAATATCCTATTTGGTTTGGGAGGCGAACCAATGGTAGCTGTTTATGCCATAATAGGACGTATGCTCATGTTTGCACTTTTCCCGGTTTTTGGTATCACGCAAGGATTTTTACCCATTGCGGGATTTAACTACGGGGCAAATAAGTATGACCGTGTTCGTAAGGTTATTAATACCGCTATTTCATATGCAAGCCTATTAGCAACTCTGGTATTTTTGGGACTTTTTATCTTTCCCGAAGAAATTGCCGGTCTATTTTTAAGTAGTAAAGAAGGGATGTCCCAAATGGAACTGGATACCAATGCTTTTGTCCTCAAAAATACACCGTCTGCGATGCGTTGGGTATTTGCAGCGACACCTATAATAGCACTTCAATTGATAGGAGCTGCCTATTTTCAAGCTATTGGTAAAGCAATACCTGCCTTGTTATTGACCCTAATAAGACAAGGTTTCTTTTTTATCCCCTTAATTCTTATTCTTCCCAATTATTTTGGAGAACTAGGAGTTTGGATTTCATTCCCCATCGCGGATGTTTTGGCAACAATAGTTACGGGGTATTATTTAAGAAAGGAGATTAAAATAAACCTAAATTAGAGTACTATTTCTTTTAAATCAGAATAATTCAATACGCTGGTTTTGCCTGTAATAACTCCATGCCTGTGGATGACCTAGGCTTAAAACCTGTCCAATCCCTTTCATTGGAATTTTCTTGTAACTCCAAATATTTAATTAAGTCTTTTTCTTCCTTTAGGTGGATTCCCAAAAAAGCGGTAATAAAATGCTGGTTGACGTTGTTTATTTTACGCTCGTCCCATGAAGGTTCTGCATATCTATAATATTCATCGATATGCAAGCCAGGAGCTAAAGACTCTGGTGGTGGGGGATTTGGAGCTACATTATGCCGTGCATTTTTGTAGGTCAATAAATAGCGATCAGCGTTTATAACACCTTCATAAATAGCCTTTATTCCTTTTTCATATCCAGAAATATCATCCTGACTTCCAGCGATGAAGAACGTTGGGGTTTTTAGACCCTTGAGTCCTTCGGCATCCCACACACCTCGTTCCATGCCCCAAGGAGCAAATGCAACAATAGCTCTAATTCTTGAGTCTGTCTTTTTTTGGTAGTCCGGGTTACTTGCAGCATGCTCATAAATAGCTGAACTACCGTTGGTCATTTGACCAAAAAATGTACTTAACCCTTCACTATATCCAGCCCCACCAACATTTAGAACACCATAGCCGCCCATGGAATACCCAACAATTCCTGTATTTTGGGCATCAATAAGATCGCTTAAGGCGTCTCCACTATCGGATATGCCAATTCGTTCCATTTCGTTCAAAACAAACCGAATATCTTTTGGTCTATTTAGAAGCGTACTTTGAAAAGCATTGGCATCTCTATAGGTAGAATCTGTATGGTCTATAGCGACGACAACATAGCCTTTGGATGCTAAATTTTCTGTTAAATAGGTCATTAAATAGCGAGAGCCTACATAGCCATGGGAAACAATTATTAAAGGAAATTTGCCCTTGTTAACAACTGGTTTGGCATCTCGGTATGCTCTGCCTTTAAAAGTAAACGGAACCAAAGGTCGTAAAGAATCACCCCATTTGCCCATAACTTCATTATAGGCAACAGTAGTTTCATTGGGATTTATTTTAGCTGGATACCAAACTTCTACAGTTAAGGATCTTTTATACAAGGGATTTTTTCCATCTTTGGAATTGAGAATGTCTACCTGATTCTCATTAACCAAATTTAGGGTTCGCACACCAACTTTATGTTCACCTGTTTCGGAAAGTCCAGGAGCATCTGGCAAGGCATCTCCATAAAGGAATTCCTGAGAACGGATATGAATTGGAGTACTTAAAAACAATAGTGTAAGAACTGCAAAAAACCAATTTTTAAAAATATTTACTTTTTTCATGATATAAATTTGTGTCTTTCTAAAGATAGGGAAATTCCCTTATTCATAATTTTTCCTATTTGTTAAGTTGAAGAACAACCTTATTTTAAATTGTTTTGAGAGGGTTTTTATGACATATTACTTAAGGCTTTTCAGGTTTTTCATTACATTTAGGCTAGACTAATTCAACTACTTAAAAAATGAAAAATTTTTACACTTGGGCAACCGCTCTGCTGCTTGTTTTATTTTTATTTCCTACTAATGTTGATGCACAACGCAAGAGAAAATCTA
>JBARUM010000252.1:0-2488 GCA_049645725.1 Maribacter sp. | reverse complement strand
TTCCTTATCTTCTCCAAGGAATTTTGCGTCCTCGTCTCCTGATATAAGTTTATTTTTAACGGAAAAATACTGAGCAATCCGTACACCCCAATCTGGATGTAGCCATCGAAAGAACCATTTTGCAATAGGATTGGTAAATAGTTTTTTCATTCGTTTGTATCCCTTGTCATGCGGCCCTAAACCATCTCCATGACCAATAAAAAAAGTAGTTTTATTAATAGTATACTGCTGTGGTTTATTATAAACAGGAATATTCAGTTCTTCTTCAAAATAGCCGTTCATCCATAAATCATGATTACCTACAAAGTAATAGATAGGGATTCCTGCATCCGAGATTTCGGCTAATTTCCCTAAGGTTCTTGTAAACCCTTTTGGGACTACAGTCTTATATTCCATCCAAAAGTCGAACAGATCACCAAGTAAAAAAATGGCCCCGGCATCTGCTTTTATCTCATCTAACCAAGCCACGAACTTTTTCTCCCTAGGATAGCTTGCTTCCATAGTAGGAGCTCCCAAGTGATTATCACTGGCGAAATATATTTTTTTCCCTTTGGGTAGCTCTAAAGTTGTCATCTAGGCTACAAATATAACGGAATAGTATTTTGCTCTGGGAAAAGCGTCAACTTTCATTTCTAAAGAGCAAAGCATCCTTTTGATTATAAACTATATTAATAAAGCTAAACGGTAGGCATATAGTTACCGCGATAAAATCATATAAATGAATAACGATATTAAGACGATAGAAAATAAGATTAAGGAAATAATCGAGAAGAATGAAGATTCCGTAAAGGGTTTTGAAAAGGCGGCGGAAAACGCAAAAGAAATAGGAATTAAGACATATTTTGAAAAGCGCGCTGACCAACGTAGACTTTTTGTAAAAACACTGCACAATGCCGTACCAGAACTAAAAACTGAAAATGCGGATAATGATGGCACTACGAAAGGAAGTATGCATAGGGCTTGGATGGATGTAAAGGCATTTTTCTCTGGGGACAATGATGAAGCAATGTTAGAAGAGGCAGCTAGGGGAGATAAGTCCGCAATTTCGGAATACAATGAAATTTTAGCTGAAACCATGATACCTCATCGCATAAAGGAAATCATCAGGGAACAGAGAGACGAAATTAAGAATGATATGGAAACCTCTAAAATTTTAGAGGAGATAGCGTAAATGTCAGCACTATTAAACATGTAAAAAATCGGAACCTGAATTGGTTCCGATTTTTTGTTTTATATAGATAAACAATGTAAAAGGTTATATATTATCACTTTCAAACCATTCCGCAAAAGAGGTTTCGGTCTCCTGTAATTTTAAGGAAAACAACAGTATGTTCTCTGGGAGACGTGATTTTATCTTAGCAGCAAAATCTACAACCATATTTTCGCTGGTAGGCTGATAATCTGCTAAAATAACATTATGCCCTCTGTCCATAAGCTCCTTGGCCAATTCAACGTGAGGTGTGTTTTTGTTAAAGACCGTAGCGTGATCAAACTTATCTACGATTTCCTCCTTCACTATTTTTTTCAAATCGCTAAAATCTATCACCATCCCTAACTTAACATGATCGGTATTCGTAATAGGACTGCCTATGACCGTTACAGAAAGTTTATAGCTATGGCCATGTACATTTCTACATTTACCGTCATAGCCATAAAGGGCATGCCCCGTCTCAAAACTAAATTGTTTGGTGATTCTAATAGTTGACATTACTAGGAAATTAGCTAACAAAGGTAGGAATTCTTCTGAAAGGAGATACTTTTAAATCACTATGCCTAGCTACTGCTGTACAATAAATAGCTAACACCAATAACTAAAAACGGTGAGGCTACCATCAACAGAATAACACTCCATCGATACAATCCCCAAAAAGAAATTGTTCTTGCCTTTTCTGGATTAGTCCTGTTGTAAATAAGCTGTACTTATTCCCCTATTTCATAAGCGGGTGGACTGGAACTTATGCCGCTTTTGAAAGTTTGTTTATTTTGCAACCTATCCGTGAATTCAAAAACGGGCGTATACATGGTACTACCATCACCCCGGTGGGTAGAAAAATCGGTAACTACTGCTGTTGTTCTTATCCCTTTTTCCAGTAAATTTCGTGTTTTCTGATATTGGTTAAATGCACTATAGGCTAAAAAAGCACCGATAAGAAAGAGAAAAGCATAAAAGATGACCCACAGCATAGTTTTGTTCTTAGGCATCTTTTCTTAACGCTTAAACTTACGTCTGGTCCTTACTCTATTTACAAAATAGATGACTACCACGAACAAAGCCAAAATTGGAAAAACAAGGTCGCCGTTTAAAAATTTAAAAAACTCCATTACTAATAATTTAAGATTATAACGAAAGAGGTTAGCTGTTATTGTCTCACTTTTTAAACTTAGAAATGGCATTTCTAGTAAACTCAGAGAGTGCTAATTTACCTGTAAGAGCAGCGCGCTGAACCAACAAGGTGTCCCAGTGTGAAGTATCTTTCCAAAGTACCCT
>JBARUM010000251.1:0-4160 GCA_049645725.1 Maribacter sp. | reverse complement strand
TACTAAGGTTTTTGGAACTTCGTATTCGCCATTCTCGTCAATACGATTTGGATAAATAGTCGTTTTTAACGCCTTTTTGTATTCCCGAATGATGTTTCTAATCTGACTTGGATTGACAACTTTTTTATCTAAATCGTTGCGTTTGTATTCGGTATCCTCATCTTCTTGTTGCCAACGTTTTTTACGAGTGAGTTTGTCTCGTCTGTCCACAAACCAACCTGCTTTTATGGTTTCTCCTTTTTGAGAAATTTCTGTTTCAATCGTGTAAACATCATAAGGAACGTTTACACCATCTATTACAGATTCTTCATACGTATATTGGCTCACTACGTTTTCATTAAAAAAACCGAAGGTTCTTTTGTCTGGTGTAGCCGTTAAACCAATTAGAAAAGCATCAAAATAATCCAATACTTGTTTCCATAAATTATAAATGGAACGGTGAGCTTCGTCAATGACAATAAAATCAAATTGTTCAATGGGTACTTTTGGTGTGTACTCCACAGGAACAGCTTTGTTTTTTGATATTTTGTTTTGTAACCAAGAATTTTCATTCGGATTATCGAGTTCAGCACTTTCGTCTAATTCTTCTCCTTTTAAAATAGAGTAGAGGCGTTGTATTGTTGAAATACACACTTGACTATCGGAAGCAATATAACTTGAAGATAAACGCTGAACATTGTAAAGCTCTGTGAATTTTCGGTTATCATCATTTGGCTGAAAGGTCATAAACTCTTGCTCTGCTTGTTCTCCAAGGTTTTTGGTGTCCACCAAAAACAAAATACGTTTTGCATCAGCGTGTTTTAGCAAACGATATACAAAAGTTGCAGCTGTAAATGTTTTTCCAGCACCAGTTGCCATTTGGATTAAAGCTTTTGGTCTGTTCTTTTTGAAAGAATGTTCCAAATTATTAATGGCTACGATTTGAGCAGGACGAAGTCCTGTTTCATCTAGTGCAGGAATTGACAAAAGTCTTTCTCGAAGAGGTTGCCCCTTTTTTAACCATTCTGCAATGGTTTCTGGTTTATGAAAACTAAAAACATTTCTGCCTCTTGGTTTTGGGTCGCGATAGTCTGTAAAACGTGTTATTGTTCCTGTGCTTTCATAAACGAAAGACAAAGGGTCGTTATTTAAGTATTTTAATTTAGCGTTTGCGTAGTTTGAAGATTGTTCCTCAACAACTGTAAGTCGGTGTCCTTCGTCTTCACGTTTCGCTTCTATAATTCCGACTGGTTTACGGTTTACAAACAAAACATAGTCGGCAGGTCCAACATCAGTTTGGTACTCACGAACAGCAACTCCTTTTCCAGCAGATAAGTCAACTTTCTTTTTAGACTGAACTAACCATCCAGCTTCTCGTAGCATTTCGTCTATTTTATCACGAGCGATTTGTTCAGGATTTTGGTTAATATTTTCAGTCATTCACAAGTTTAATTTTTATTTCGTTTTTCGGTTGTCAATTTACATTTTTTTCGGCTGACGGAATGTTGAGCTTTGGCAAAAAATAGCTCTTTTGGTTTTTGTGTCGGCGAAAAATTGAACGTGCTTATTGCGCGATTGGCTTTTAAGCTTCTACTATACGGTTGTGCATAGGTATTTCTTTCATTTCTTAAAATTGAGAATTTGTGTTTTTATACTTGGGTCATCGGGAAAGCACCATTGTTCAGCTATTTTACCATTGCTTATTCGATAAATAGAAATCTCGTATATTTCAATTTTAGCTCCTGTCGAATCAATTCCTTCGTAAATTCTTGTATGGGTTGCCGACGATTTGTAGCGAGTTACGACTTTATCTTTTTCCTGTCGATAATAGTTATTATATGAACTTCAACACATGTATAATAATTTGAATACAAGAAATATTTAAATCGCTATTCGTATATAGTAGATTTACCCGTTGTGCATTTCGATTGGATTAATAAAAATGACTGTCAATTCGAGTGCTTTTTTGAAATAGAATGGAGAAAAAATATATCGAGAATAGCTTTTGGACTAACAAGTTTCTAGATACACTGTATTTTTCAATGAAAAACCGAAAAATACAGTACTCGAACTGACAATTTACACGTAAAATATTCAAAATGCACAACGGGTTATATTTACAAATAGTTGTAAACTATTTAAACCGGCTTTGATTATTATGGGTTTACGTCCAAAGATACGGTCATAGGCCAACCTTCAAATTGTTGGGCATCCGGTTGGGTAACATCGGCCTCTCTTGGCCAACATTCAAAAGTTACCTGTTGCTTTTTGGTATTAAAACGTATTAAACCGTAACCTCCACCATGGGAAGGGCTCTCCGGGTTTACATAGGCCATCATCGTAATCTTATTATTAAACCCATCCAAATAGTTCCCGGTCCATGGTAAAGAAGTTTCTGTGTTGGGGTTTCCACCAGCTTTTTCATCTTCTGGCCACCACCAACGGCTATAATAGTCGTTGACGATTGCCGGTACAACAAAAGCCCAAGGGCCATCACCAAATTCGTATATCCCTTGTTTAATTACCGTAGCTAAATGTTGGTCGCCCGCAATATGCACGGCGTTAGCCTTCTGTATAAGTTCCAGTGCTTTTATTCGCCCGGTTTGTGGCCAACCGTTGCTATCCAAATCTGCATGAAGCCGATTGTCCATAGTACCATGAATATGTGCTCCGCCACAAAAACCGGTTTGGGAAAGCACTACTTTAGTCGCAGTGGTATTTTTTTGCCCCCATTCCTCCAAAAAGTGCAGCTGCCGGTCGCCCAATAATTTTAATCCCGGTAAATCAATGGAGGCGGGGTTATAATCAGGATTTCGGATATGGTCTGGACGAGGGCCCTGTTGTGGTATTTTACCTTCGGGACCTGATTTAAACTTACGGTCTTCCAAAATTGCAAAATCCACTCCGCCAAGTTTCAGGTTCGTATAGTAAACTCCTATTCCCTGTTCAATGGGCGTAGGGTCAAAAGGGTCCGGAAGATGTGCCGTTTGGCAGCGTTCTACCATTTTTATATACTCGGGATGATAGCGGTAACCACCATCCGGGCTGCCTTTGGTGACGGAAACCTTTCCATTCTCACCCCAAAGATTTCCCTGTCCAATATCGTGATCGTCAGGGATGGTGATACAAGGTCTATGGCGAAAGGTTTCCCTAAATTGCAAACCGAATTTAAGCCAAGCTGCCGTATGTTCCGTGTGATCATAAGATTGATCTCCGGCAAAAAAGATAAGGTCAGGATCTTGATGATTTATGTTTCGCACATAATTCTCTCGCAGCCCCCGGTCTTGATTGCTATTACAGGAAAGTGCAGCCAAAGATATTTCTTCCTTTTCTACGGGGTCTTTGCGAACGGTACCTTCGTAAAATGCGTTTGCTCCATGACGTAGACGATATATATAATCTTCGGTGCTATCCCAATTTTCAATACGAAAAAGGGCAGACCAACCTATATCATTCACTTCTCGTGTTTGTATTTCCTTCCAATCTCCGTTTTCCTTTATTTCTAAACGTACGGTTCTCGTTTCCTCGGGATATAGCGGATATAATTGCGCGCTCAATTTTAAGGTAGCATTGGAGACGGTGTAGATACCAAAAGCAATAACACTATCGCGACCTACTTTTAAATTAATAATTGGATTTTCAAACCTGTTCCACCAATCATTAATAGTCAGGGTATCCACATTAGAAAAAGGTGCAATCACTGGAGGAATCCGTTTAACGGTCTTTTCATGTTTTTGATTACACCCGGTGAATGCAATTATAAAATAGCAGATGATTGCTAATCTTTTCATTTTAATTTGATTTAAAAAGTTCAATGGTATAATCAAGTAAATCCATATTTCCGATAGATCCATGACCGGGTACTACAGTCTTGAGGTTGGGGTAGGTATTTTTGATGTCTTGAACGGTATTGCTCCACTCATCAAGATTGGCGTCTTCAAGATTTCCTTTAGATGCCCCTAAGGATTTTACCATGCATCCTGCAAAAATCAGTTCTTCACTTGGGATATAGTGTATGATATTGTCTTTGGTATGTGCTTCCCCAAAGAAGGTGTTGATTACTTTTCCGTTACCGATTTCAAGCTCGTTTTGTTTTTCAAATCCTATTAGTGGAACAACAGCTCCATCTTTTTCGGCCAGTTCTAAGGTTTTGGTATAAGCATAAGAGGGAACTCTAGCAT
>JBARUM010000250.1:0-3078 GCA_049645725.1 Maribacter sp. | reverse complement strand
CGGTGGGGTTATATCCAATATTCATCATACCGTAAACGGTCTTTTTATCGATAATACTTTTTACGGTATAGGCTCCGTTTTTAGGTATGAGCTTATAGTTTTCTTCTATTGTAAGATTAGCTGTGGGAAAGTTTAACTGTCTCCCAATGCCTTTGCCTTTTTTAATGGTTCCGGTAAGCATATAGGCATAGCCCAAATATGTATTGGCCGATTCCACGTCCCCTTCCCCCAAGGATTTTCTAATTTTTGTAGAACTTACGGATACTTCGTCTATTTCTTGTGCAGGAATCTCTTCTACCTTAAAATCTAGGGCATTGCCAAAAGCGATAAGGTCGGAAATATTCGCATTGCGGTTTCTACCGAATCGATGATCATATCCAATGATGATTTTTTTTGACTTTAGCTTATTTACAAGTAAATCTCTCACAAACTTGGTGGCGGATAAACGGGAGAATTCCTTGGTAAATGGGTGTATTACCAAAATGTCCAATCCCATTTCTTTTAAAATTTCAACTTTCTCATCTATAGTATTGAGTAGTTTTATATCGGCATCTTTTTGTAGTACCATTCTAGGGTGAGGGAAAAAAGTAAGTACTGCGGAACGTAAATCAGAATTTTTGGCATGATTTATGACCTTTTCCAGTATTTTTCGGTGACCAATATGGACCCCATCAAAGGTACCAATGGTAATGGCAATGGGATTTTGTTCGTTGTATTTGGAAATGCTATGGACTGTAATCACCTATGATAGAAAATAAAAAGACTTATATTTGATTTAGAGATAAAAGCCCCTCGATGGTTGTAAAATTACGCTTAGTTTTTTCAATTACCATACTATTTTTGTCCTTTTACGGAGCTGCTCAAAACTCTTATTGGAAAGATAAGGATTTAAAGGCTTCCGTCCGAAAGGAGGTATTAAATACATTTCATGTCAAAGAGGCAAAAGCTTTTACTTTGGACGAAGGTCTGTTTAAGGAAGGACTTGAGAAGTTATCTACACATAAAAATGCCCGAAAAATAGTATATTTTCCAAACGAAAAAGGTAACCTAACAGCTTTTGAAGTTAAGGAAGCCCCAATTTTCTCTGAAGAATTAGCTAAGAAGTATCCACATATAAAATCGTATAAAGGAATTGGAATACAGAACAGGGCGGAACGAATTCGTTTTAGTGTATCCCCAAAGGGAATTCAAAGTATGATTACTGCTCCAGACGATAATGGAGCTTTGTTTATGCAAAAGGGAAAAGGAAAATCCTATATTCTATATAAAGGAGGTGACCGTATTTTAGAGGAAACGGGTTTCGTTTGCACTACAACTGCCAAAATACTAGAGCGGCAATCGTCGCTTACGGCCAGACTTGTTGACGATCAGACTTTACGAAAATTTAGGATTGCGGTGGCCGCCTCGGGAGAATATAGTTCATATCATGGGGGTACAAAGGCAGATGCTTTGGCAGCGATCAATGCTACCTTAACACGTGTAAATGGAATTTTTGAAAGAGATTTGGGGGTTACCTTAGAACTAATTTCGAATACGGATGAAGTAATTTACTTAGACCCGGAGACCGATCCATTTTCGGGAAGCTTAAGTTCTCAAGCACAGAATACTTTTACAAGTGTTATTGGAGAAGCCAATTATGATGTTGGACATTTATTCAATCAAAGAGACAACACACTAGACGGTAACTCCGGATTTATAGGGGCAGTTTGTCGTGATAATAGGAAAGGTAGTGGCTATACCACTTTTTCCACTCCTGAAGGAGATTCTTTTGATATTGACTTGGTAGCGCATGAGCTAGGACATCAGTTTGGGGCAAATCACAGCTTTTCCCACCTTTCGGAGAGTACAACGGTTCAAGTGGAACCAGCTAGTGGCACCACAATTATGGGTTATGCGGGGATTACTGGAGTAAATAACGTGTTAGCTAACAGCGATGATTATTTTCATTACGTTAGTATTGTTCAGATTCGGGAATATTTGCAAACTATTTCTTGTGGAGAAACTATGCCTTTGACAAATAATCCGCCCGTTTTAATCCCGGTTCAAGACTATATCATACCTAAAGAAACCGCATTTGTACTTACTGGAAATGTTTCGGATGCGGATACGGAAGATGTTATTACCTATACTTGGGAACAAATAGACAATGGTATCGTCACGCAGGCCACCTTTGGTCCAACTAATCCTTCAGGTGCTTTATTTAGGTCTTTAACACCGTCAATTTCCCCAAAAAGATACTTCCCAAGATTGGATAGAGTTTTATCCGGAAATTTAACACAGACAGGCCCGGGTCTAGGTGACGCTTGGGAGACGGTATCAACTTCAGAGCGGAATTTAAATTTTTCATTAACAGCGAGGGATAATGCACTTGGCGGTGGTCAGATAGTTTCAGATGAAGTTTCTGTTTCCGTAATAAATGGTGCTGGACCTTTTCGGGTTACCTCACAGAGTGTAACCGCTTCATTTGTAGCCGGTGAGGTTCAAACCGTAACATGGGATGTGGCGGATACTAATTTAGCACCTATAGCTGCCACGACAGTTGATATTTTCCTATCTATTGATGGCGGTCTGACCTTTCCAATTCTACTCAGTGAAAATGTAGTTAATAATGGAAGGCATTCTGTGGTAATTCCAGGAATCTCAACAACTGCTGCTCGCATTATGGTGAAGGCTTCCGATAATATTTTCTTTGCGGTTAATGCGGTGGAATTTGCTATAACAGATTCTGAAATAGTGCTTAATTTTCAGGAACTGGATTATGAGGTTTGCAAACCGGATGATCTTGATATTTCATTTAACTACGAAACGTATTTAGGTTTTGCGGAGGAGAGTACTTTCAGTATAACATCATTTCCTCCGGGACTTAATGCCGTTTTCAACCCTACAACTGCAACAGATAACAATACCTCAGTTAGCCTTGCGTTTTCGGGAATCACGAATTTACCGGTTGGTTCCTATCCCTTAGAGGTTAGTGCTACCTCGGCTACTTCCAGTAAACAAGTTACATTACAACTTAATGTATATGATACGAATTTTACTGAGGTTGTGCTAAACGCTCCAGCTGACGGACTACAAGAC
>JBARUM010000249.1:0-7654 GCA_049645725.1 Maribacter sp. | reverse complement strand
CGTCTAAATGCGAAGATTTTCTCACCATCCGAACGGACGTTAATAATTCCTGGAAGCACTTTTTTAAAACGTTGTCTGGCTTCTGAATTCGAAGCTGAATTTGAGAAGTCCAAATCATCTAATGTGGTGACTTCTGAATTTGCATGGTCAATGGCATCGGAATCTCCTGAATCTACAAACAATGCAGAAAGTTCCGTTGAAAAAATTAGAGGCATACGTCCCCGACCTGCCAGACCTAAACCGCCTAAAAATATGGCACGGGGATGTCCATGGTCAGGAGTTTCACCCGATGAGACTACCGTAACCATTGGGTGAACGGCATGGAGTAATTCTTGTGAAAACTCATGACTACCGTGATGCGGTGCTTTAAAAATATGAGCATTTGCTCTTAGATTATTCCCGGGAACAGCTAGAAAATGCTTGCTGCCCTCTATATTTAAATCTCCTGAGAAAAAGGTTCTAACATGGTTATAGTCCAATCTAAAAATTAAGGAATGACCATTTATGGTATGGGATTTACCACCAAACCATTTAAGCGTATTATCCTGTTCAAGAATAGGACCCAAAATTTCAACCTGAATACTGGCATCCCCAACGGGCAAAAAACCCGTGGTCGAATCTAATTTTTGGTACTTGGCACCTGAAGTAGTCACGGCATCAATCCATTTTTTAAAAGTTGACTTTAGACTTTCTCCAGCTAAATCTTGAACGGAACTATGCAGGGTCTCTAATTTATCATTTTGGGTGGTACCCAATTCGGTATTATGACCATTCTCGTAAAGCCCAATGCCATTATGGTAAATATTCTTAACCTTTATTTTTGGGTGGTTCAATAGTGGTATTAAGCCTACCACATGGTCCTTATCGGCGTGGGTTAAAAAAAGATGGTCGATAACAACACTACTTTGATCTTTGTCTAAACGGTATTTCCATATCAAAAATCCCAAAGCCCTATCCTTTAGACCACCATCTACTAAAATTTTTATATTATCGGGCGTTACTATAAAAGAGGCATCCCCTTGACCAATATCCAGAAAATAGAGTTCCAGACTACGTTCGTCCAACAATTTGGTATTAGAGGCTATTTTACCTTGCCTACCTCTGTAAACAGCATCCCTTCTTTTATCGTTGGTTTGATCTTGAGCTGGGTCAACCTCCAATTCATCTCCTCGAATAGCAACGTAACTTGTATCCTCTATACCATTATTAAAATAAAAACGCTTTGTTTTATTGGCGAGAAATCTTCTTTCCATATCAATACAATTAAAAGTTCACCTAGCTTTCACTTCTTTAAAATTACCATTTATAAAAGATAGTCTACAGAGGAATCTTACAACTGGATAAAAAAAGTGTACAATTAACAATATCCTAGGAATTACAAAAAGACTATGTTCTTTGACTGATTTAACGCTTTGCATCGAATTAGCGAACACTTAACAGATTCTTTTCTTTGGCTTACGTAAATTTGATAAATTTCCTTTATGAGATTTTTTAACTCCATTGTGTTTTTCTTTTTCTGCTTTATCCTTTGCGCTCAGGAGGACTTTCTTGCCAAGCAGTATTTCTCCGACGGAGATTTTGAAAAAGCTGTGGTTTTTTACGAAAAGCTAACAGAGAAAAACCCTAGAAGAACGGATTATGTACAAGGTCTCATAGCCTGCTACCAGCAATTGGAACGTTATAAAGATGCTGAAGCATTTTTATCAGACCAACTGAAACTACGAAACCCCCATCCCAGTCTGCTCGTAGAAATGGGATATAATTATACATTGCAGGATATACCTGAAAAGGCTAATGGATTTTATGATAAAGCAATAGCTGTAATTGAGCAAAACCCGAATTTTGGATATGCCCTTGGATATCAATTTCAAAAGTACAGCTTATTGGATCGCGCCATAATGGCTTATCAGAAAGCTATGGAAATAAATTCGGTCTTGGATTACAATTATCAACTAGCCCGCATTTATGGAGAGCAAGGGGATGTTGAGCGCATGTACATTTCTTATTTAAGCCTTATCAGCACCGGCAAAACCTCTAAAGCCAACATTTTAAGAAGCATAGATGATTTTGTTACCAGTGACCCTGAGAACAAAAATAATTTATTATTGAAACAAATTCTTTTGGAAAAAGCCCAAAAAAATCCTGAGCTCTTATGGAACGAGCTTTTAAGTTGGTTATTCGTACAGCAAAAGCAATATGGTAGCGCCTTTAGACAAGAGAAAGCTATTTTTAAAAGAACCGAAGGTAGTTCTACACAACGATTAGAAAACTTGGGTGAGGTAGCACTTGAAGAGAACGAGACATCTATAGCCAAGGATATTTTTGAATATATTTCTGAAAGTACCCGTGATGAGATTACTCGTTTAAACGCACAACTGAATTTAATAGACATAGACCTATTGGTGGCTAATGGTAAAGAATTAGATGCAATTCAAAAAAAATATGAGGAGTTGGTAAGTATTTACGGCTACAAAGACAGAACTTTGCAGTTACAGGTGGCCTATGCAAATTTTCTAACCTTTAAACGAAACGCTCCAGAACCTGCGGAGGCCTTATTGAAAAACAGTTTAGAGCTTCCACTTAATGAAAGAGGTAAAGCCTATATTAAATTAGCGCTGGGAGATATTCTAGTCTACAACAAAAAATTTAACGAAGCACTCATCTACTTCACGCAAATACAAAAGAAACTTAAGAATGATGTTTTAGGACAGAATGCTCGCTTTAAAGTAGCACAGACAAGTTTTTATAAAGGTGATTTTGATTGGGCATTGACACAATTGAAGGTTTTAAGAGGGTCAACCTCACAATTGATCGCTAACGATGCCATGCAGTTGAGTCTATTAATTTCGGACAACTCTTTGGAAGATTCTACTCAGACCGCCTTAAAAAAATATGCAAGAGCAGATTTTTTGGCCTATCAAAATAATACCGCGGAGGCACTTTCCGCCTTAGAGGACATTCTTCAAAATCACAAGGGAGAAAAAATAGAAGATGAGGTATTATTGAAACAGGCGCAATTATTTGAAACTCAAAAAAAATATGAGGAAGCCAGTCAAAATTACAATAAAATAGTTGCGTTTTACGGGAATGGAATTCTGGCAGATGATGCTTATTTTGCATTGGGCGAGCTTTACAGAAAAGTATTTGAAGAACCAGAAAAGGCTAAAGGGTTTTACGAGAAGATTATCTATAATTATCAGGATAGCTATTATTTTCCTCAGGCACGTAAGAACTTTCGAATGCTTAGAGGAGACGCGATAAACTGAAGGCTCAACCTATATGCTGCCCATAGGGAAAAGCTTTTTCTAAGTAGATTAGTGAGCTATTTTGACAAACAAATTATTAATCCTCTCCTCTTTGGGGAGATAATAGAGGGGCCAATGTACATCTATAACGTAACCACTAATATTGAAGCTTCCTCACAACAAGAATGGATTCACTGGATGCAAAATAAACATATACCTGATGTTTTGGCAACCGGAAAGTTTTTAAGTGCTAAAATAACTAAAGTTCTTGTAGAAGAAGATATGGGCGGTGTTACCTATTCCGTTCAGTTTACGGTTAAGGATAAAGCCACTTTAGAACAATATTATCAAGAAGATGCGCCTAGGTTAAGGCAGAACACTCAAAAACTTTTTGCAGGAAAGACGGTCTCTTTCCGTACAGAATTAGAAATTTTGGATGAATACTTTGTTCAAAGACCAACTGCCACACACTACCTATTTACTTATGGCACCTTACTTGAAAAAGAAGTTCAGTTAGGTGTTTTTTCCAGACTTCTAGGTGGATTAAAAGATGTGCTTCCAAAATATAGAATTTCTGATTATAAAATTGCCGACCTGTACCCTACTTTAGATTATACAAGAGATGAACGGGATATAATCAAAGGCAAAGTCTACGTTCTAACACCCGAAGAACTAAAAAAAGCGGATGAATATGAGGGTGATGCCTATGAACGGATTGAAGTTATATTAGGTTCCAGCAAAAAAGCTTGGGTCTATATTGCCAAAAAATAAACAGACCAAACTACGTGATATGGGTAAGAAGTGGAAAAAGAGGAAGGATGATTATACGCATAAAAAATCTACTGAAAAAAGACCGGTAAAAGCCAAAAAATATTTAGGTCAACATTTTTTAAAGGACGAAGAAATAGCTCAAAAAATAGCGGAAACACTTCAATTTAAAGATTACAAAAATGTTATAGAAATAGGACCTGGGACTGGGGTTCTTACCAAATATCTATTGCTTCAAGATATAAATTTGGTAGCTATGGATTTGGATGCGGATTCTATTATCTACTTAAATCATAGCTTTCCTTTGGAGCACCCAAAAGTATTACAAGGAAATACCTCATTCCAAGTAATTGAAGCCGATTTTCTGCATTACGACATGCAAAAACTGTTCGGTGAGGAGCAGTTTGCCATTACAGGCAATTTCCCTTATAATATTTCTACCCAAATAGTCTTTAAAATGTTAGAAATGCGGAATCAAGTACCCGAATTTTCGGGAATGTTCCAAAAAGAGGTTGCGCAACGAATCTGCGCAAAAGAGGGGAACAAGACTTATGGCATACTCTCAGTTTTGGTGCAAGCTTTTTATCATGCAGAGTACCTCTTTACCGTACATCCACAAGTCTTTGACCCACCGCCTAAAGTACAATCAGGCGTGCTGAGGTTAACCAGAAAATCCAATTTTGAGTTAGGCTGTGATGAAAAGTTCTTTTATCGGGTGGTTAAAACAGCTTTTAATCAACGTAGAAAGACCCTACGCAACAGCTTAAAAACTATGGCACTTTCAGATATTCTAAAAGAAGATGTTATATTTGACCGGCGCCCAGAGCAACTCTCCGTTGCCAATTTTATAGCATTGACCAAGAAGATAGAAGATGACACCGTTTAAACTCACAGAAGAACTTGTAGGGGAAATTGAAATCCTTATTGAAGGACAACAAGATTCACAGTTAAATGCGCTCTTGGCGTCCGTACACTATGCCGATGTTGCCGAAATCATCAATGAGCTTAATGAAGATGAAGCCACCTATCTTATAAAACTTTTGGACAGCGATAAGACTTCGGATGTGCTTACCGAGCTAGACGAAGATGTTAGGGAAGCTATTCTTGGAAATCTGTCCTCAAAAGAAATTGCGGAAGAACTTGAAGAGTTGGATACGGATGATGCCGCCGATATCATTGCAGAACTTCCACAAGAAATAGTACAAGAAGTTATTTCTGAAATTGAGGATAGGGAACACGCCAGGGATATTGTAGATCTCTTACGTTACGACGAAAATTCTGCTGGTGGCCTTATGGCCAAGGAATTGGTTAAAGTCAGCGAAAACTGGACCGTTACCAAATGTGTAAAAGAGATGCGCGCGCAGGCAGAAAATGTAACCCGTGTACACTCTATCTACGTCGTGGACAAGGAAGAGAAGCTAATGGGAAGGCTTTCACTAAAAGATTTACTTACCGTTTCTACGGAAACCCATATTAGGGAAATATACATCCCGAAGGTAGATGCGGTAAACGTAAACGAAAAACCGGAGGAAGTAGCAAAAATTATGTCCAAGTATGACTTGGAGGCTATTCCTGTGGTGGATGAGATAGGAAGGCTTGTAGGCCGTATAACCATTGATGATATTGTAGATGTTATTCGTGAGGAGGCGGATAAGGATTATCAAATGGCGGCCGGTATCTCTCAAGATGTGGAGGCAGATGATAGCATTTGGCAATTAACACGGGCAAGGCTACCATGGTTAATATTAGGTCTTTTCGGAGGTGCGGCGGCGGCGGTTATCATGGGCGGTTTTGAAGAAATGTTCAAAAAATACACCATACTGTTTTTGTTTACCCCGTTGATTGCCGCAATGGCAGGAAACGTGGGCGTGCAATCCAGTGCAATCATTGTACAAGGTCTAGCAAATGATGACATTAAAGGCAGCGTAGGAGAACGCCTGATAAAAGAAATGCTGTTAGCACTTTTAAATGGAGTTATTTTGGCCGCTTTACTCTTGCTGTTTACCTGGATTTGGAAGGGCGACTTCCTAACGGCACTGGCTATATCAACATCATTGATTGCCGTAATCGTGGTCGCTGGTTTCATTGGTACGTTTACGCCTCTGTTTTTACACAAAAGAGGAATTGACCCAGCCATTGCTACAGGACCTTTTATCACGACCAGCAATGATATTTTTGGCATTCTTATCTATTTCATGATTGCCAAGTTAATTCTGGGTATTTAAATTCAGAAGTTTCTATCTGACTTTAATACAGCTTATTGAAATCTTAAAACACCCTAAAATTAATTGAATGAAACCCATCAACCTTAAAGAAAAACATTCGCTTTTCACCAAGCAATGGCACCCGCATCAAATTGCTACCGTAGATAATATGCAGGTCATATTGGCTAAGATAAGAGGGGAATTTGTCTGGCATGCCCATGAAAACGAAGACGAACTTTTTCAGGTACTCAAAGGCACACTATATATGAAGTTTAGGGACAGAACGGAAGTTGTAAAAGAGGGAGAAATCATTGTAGTTCCAAAAGGTGTAGAACATTGCCCTAGTACCAAAAATGAAGAAGAAGTACATTTGTTGCTTTTTGAAAAACAGGACACAGCGCATACGGGAGATGTGGCACATGAAATGACACAAACAGATTATCCTAAAATATGAACAAATAAATGGCGAAAACCTTGGCATTTTTCAAGGTCCCTTTTATGGTATCGTTGAGAACAGCACTTGTTGGAGTTATAGAGACAATTTGGGGAAGTAAACTTTCCTTCTCTTTCTCAACAGGTTCATCTTTACTATATGAGAAGAGTACAAAATAGAATTATCGGAAATCTTGAATTTGTCATAAGTGTTGGGGTATTAGTTTTTTAACGACATGATTTAATTGATACCGTTCTTGTTGAACATGAAAAGAAGAAAAAGCAATACATGCTTTTTCTTCTTTACCTCAATGAGCTAGTCTTAGCCGTACTATTTTAATTTGATGACCCTTAAGGCTCCATCTCCAGCACCTTCGGATACGTATATCCTTTTACGAAAGGAATCAGCGGTTATGCCATTTGGCGTATTAAAAGATGCTTCTTCCAAAGAACCATCCATAGTTTCTTGATTACCATTACCGGCGAAAATAGTTGCCTCACCTGACATTGAAACCCTATAGATTACATGCTCACCTACTGCCGTAGCAAAAATAGAACCAGCGGTGAAGGTAATATAGCCAATCACAAAACCCTCCACCACAGTTGGAATAGTTGCCAAGACTTCAAGATCTAAATTCCGGCTTATCTTTAAGATTTCTCCTGTAGAAAAATTCCCCACGAACAGGTTTCCTTTATTATCAAAATCTATTCCTACGCCTCCTCTTAACCTTTCATCTTGTATCAAGATACTTACTTCGCCACTTGGCGTTACTTTATGAACCCCGGGAAAATCAAAATTAGAAACATAGGTATTATTATGTTTATCTAAAACTATTCCCGCCGGGAAACCTGGTAAAATAGCCAACACCGATCTACTACCATCAGGTGTAACCTTAAGAACATCCGCTTGAGTAGGCCCTGAGGTCCCAGATACAAATCTGATATTATTCACAACATAAATATTTCCTTGGCGATCCACTACGTTTCCTGTTGGTGCCACTAAAC
>JBARUM010000248.1:0-2904 GCA_049645725.1 Maribacter sp. | reverse complement strand
GATTGAACCCTAAGTATCTTTTGACCTGTTTAACGACCGCAGTGTTTTTTCGGATTTTTATAATATTGAAGGAATTGATTCTATCCAACCTATCAAAGTACAGTGTTTTTTCGGATTCTGAAATGGTCATGTTTTCATCAAATGCCTTGAAGTCCAAGTTTTTATTTTGAGCGGAGGCTACCTGCGATATAAGAAGAAAAATGAATACATAATTTTTCATCTAGTCCCCCATTTATTTTTCTATTTGGTCATCGATGTTGTCATCATCTTTGATGTCAGTGAATTCATTTATCGATTTCTCTTTATAGGGACTATCAATCTCAAACTTGTTTAATTCGGTATCGGGCGTAGATGAAAATTCAAAAATATTAGTTTCCATTTCAAGCTCATCGAGTATTGATTTCTTGTCCTCTTTAATGCTTTCATTGCTCTTTCTTTTAGACCAATATTTACTGGCAAATAGAAATATAGCGATACAGAGTATCACATAACAAAGCATGATTATTATAATATTTTCTGAACTCATGATAGAATCTATAACTCCAAAATTTTAACATTAGTACAAATCTACTCGTTCACTAAACAAGATTTGGAGCTTTTTTACCTTTCAATTTTTGTAATAACACATATCTTTTGATTTTCTTCAGAGCAGCTTTATCCACATATAAATTTTCCCTAACTTTTGAAATGGCTTATTTGAAGTTCTTGTTGAATTAAAATTCTGTTGACCATCTATTTTCCAGGTTATCGGTTTCCTCATTTGCAATATCTAATTTTGTCTTTGTTCCCATTTAATTAAAATTGCTTTAAGAATTTATTTATAAAACTTATTGCCCCCTTTGCCATAGTCCCGTTTTTCATCGGCTAGGTTCAACCGTTCAATTAAACCTCTACTCAAAGGGTATCTTTTTCTTTTTAAGATCGGTTTAAAATTAATTATTTTTTCTCTTTCTCGTGTATGGAATAGGAACTCCATCGGTCATCATTTGCATCGACCTACGCATTTTTTTTCATGATAAGGATTTAAAATGTTGGTGGCTAAATCGTGGTCCCGGCAACTCCCCTATTTGAAGTTGAAAATGGTTATATCATTCAACAGCATTAATTTTATGTGATTGTGTCGTTATGCTAATATAATGAATCATACTCGTCTTTATTCTTATGAGCTAGAAAGACAGCTTATATTATCGTTGTGTATAATTAAATTTCTATATTCGTAATGGTGAAAACGGTTTACGTTTTCCGCAAGGTGGATATAATTACTAATTATATTAATTTATCAAAGATAATCGATGTCAATAAAGAAGGCTATACAAGGTGCAGGCAGACCGAAAATTGATGAAAAAATGAAGCATAGAACAATCTCCTTTAGTGCATCCCCGGCCCTATTAAAGAACATTGAAGACCATGCAAAACAATTGTTCGGAAGTAACCGTACCAAGTACATCGTACACAAATTATCTCAGCATGGCTCATATTCGAACAAGAATGGAACACCACAAGTAGATAAGATTGAACTTTATAAGCTTATAAAAGAGGTGAACAAAATCGGAAACAATATCAACCAGATTGCTAGGAGTACCAACCTTGGATTTCGTAAGGACGAACCTTTAAAGAATTCATTATCAACTACGCAACAGAAGATAGATGAACTGATTACCTTAATGAATACCATACTTCAAAAAAACAACCCCAATTTTAAATGATAGCCCAAATTTCACATACGGAAAATACGTCCGGGATTATCATGTACCATGATAGGAAAATGCAAAATGGGGTTGCTACTATTTTGGATTCTCAAAACATCAATATCAGTTCAAGAAACAATATTCAAGCTTCAATCAACAGTTATAATGCCTTTTCAAACGAGAAGCGTCCGACTGTTCATGTTAGTATAAATTTCCATGCCGAGGACAGGCCTAAGTTGACTGATGAGACCTATACGAAAATAGGCAAAAAGTATCTTTCAGAAATGGGTTACGGAGACCAACCCTATATCGTTTACAAACATAAAGATCAGGCACACCCGCATATCCATATCGTTACTTCTAGGATTAAGGACGATGGTAACAAAATACCAAATTGGGGAGAACGCTACCGATCACAGAATATATCCAGAAACCTTGAAATCTCCTATGACCTGAAACGAGTCACCAGTATCAAGAATGCAAAGAAGGAGGCGGTACTATTGGAAAACGAAAAGGAATATCTTGCCTATATCCGTTCAGGGGTTAAGGAAGCTCTCTCGCTAAGACCTAAGCGTAAGGAGGATTTAGAAATGCTCTTAAGTTCCCACTATGGTATTCAAATGTATGGAGTCAAAAGTAACGGAACCGGCTTTGCGTTGATAGGAGAAAATCATGTCAGGTATTCAAATGGATATGGCACCAAAGGCATTGCAGGATCTAAAATTAATAAGAATTGGTCCGCTTTGAAGATAAAGGAAACCCTAGGCAAGAATTTTGAGAATGCAACGAAGCGCTATCGAAACCTTAAAGCAACACAAGGCATACTAAGACAAGATTTATCCTATTTTGATTCAATCAGTAAATTAGATTTTGATACGGTATTTAATGAAGGTGGAACCGTCATGCATCATGAGGGTGAACGTTTCCTTATTTTGGACCTTAAGGGCAAAAACGTCTATTCGGAACGTGATTTGAAAGGAGTAGATTTTTCTATAGTTTCCAAAACGACAAACCTCAAGGATCCGGCCATAAGTGGTCTTTATAAAAAAATTGGTGATGAAACTTTCTCGTCATATAAGAACAAATACTCCAGAAAATTGGCAGCATCAACGTTTATAGAAGAAATTGCCCAAAAGAAATCCTTCGTTAAAGGTTTCGTGGATGCACCGACTTTTAAGCGTTTTCAAACTATTTTGAGCGAGTCCCAATTGGATAA
>JBARUM010000247.1:0-4877 GCA_049645725.1 Maribacter sp. | reverse complement strand
GGTAACCACACGTTTCCCATAAAGAATGCGTGACACCTTTTTATTTATAATTCTTAGCGCCAACCCCTCTGCTATAGCACTTTTGCCAACTCCTGGTTCTCCGATTAATAATGGATTGTTCTTTTTTCTTCTACTTAATATTTGTGAAACCCGCTCGATCTCTTTTTCACGACCAACAACCGGATCTAATTTATTTTGCTCGGCAAGACTTGTTAAATCCCTACCAAAATTATCAAGAACAGGGGTCTTGGATTTCTTCGCTCCTTTTTGATTGGAGGGGGTGCCGAAGGTACTTTCCTTTCCTTCATTAGCCTCATCAGGATCGTTACTGGGAAAGGATTCAGAAGTGGGTGCGTCTACAATATCATCATCACTTGTAATCATAAACTTAAACTGCTCTTTAACTCCATCATAATCAACCTTGAGCTTATGTAGTAATTTTGTTGTGGGATCATTCTCATTTCTTAAAATACATAACAGTAAATGGGCCGTGTTGATAGATGAACTTTGAAAAAGTTTTGCTTCTAGAAAAGTGGTTTTTAACGCCCGTTCTGCCTGCCTAGTCAAGTGCAAATTCTTTTTATCCTTTTGAACCCCACTAGCATTGGGATTGGAAGGACTAAGTATCTCCACTTTTCTTCTTAAATGTTCTAAATCCACTTCCAAGGCATCCAATATGCTGATGGCCTTCCCATTGCCATCGCGCAACAGACCTAGCATTAAATGCTCGGTACCTATAAAGTCGTGGCCAAGCCGTAACGCTTCTTCTTTACTGTAAGCTATTACGTCCTTTACCCTAGGTGAAAAATTATCGTCCATAAAATATCTTATTCAACTATAAAATTACTAAATCTCAATCAATCCGAGGCAAATACCATACCTATATTCGTTAAAGTTATTCTAAATGACGAAAAAAGAAATCTTTATCAAAGTATTTGAACGTATAATTATAAACTAAAGTATTTGGATTAAGTGTTAATAAATTATTGAATAAAAATTTTTTCTTATTCTTTGAAGGCATCGATTTTACGTATATTGGCATGCTTTTTTATTAATAAAATACATTAAGATTTTAAGATGGCGGAAGGTGAAAAATTGATTCCTATTAACATTGAAGATGAAATGAAATCTGCCTACATTGATTACTCAATGTCGGTCATTGTGTCACGAGCCCTGCCAGATGTCAGGGACGGTTTAAAACCTGTACACCGTCGTGTTCTTTACGGAATGCATGAATTGGGGGTCAGAAGTGGTAGCGCACATAAGAAATCTGCTCGTATCGTTGGTGAGGTTTTAGGTAAGTATCACCCTCACGGTGATACCTCAGTTTATGACGCCATGGTTAGGATGGCTCAAGAATGGAGTCTTAGGTATATGCTTATAGACGGTCAGGGTAACTTTGGTTCCATAGACGGCGATAGCCCTGCAGCCATGCGTTACACTGAAGCACGTATGCGAAAGATTGCGGATGATATGTTGGCGGATATCGAAAAAGATACTGTAGACCACCAATTAAACTTTGATGATTCATTAGAGGAGCCTACGGTGCTTCCGGCAAGAGTCCCAAATCTATTGGTAAATGGTGCTTCAGGTATTGCAGTAGGTATGGCAACCAATATGCCTCCCCACAACTTATCTGAAGTTATTGACGGAACTGTTGCCTATATCGATAATAATGATATCGAAATTGATGAACTTATCACCCATATAAAGGCACCGGATTTTCCCACCGGCGGTATAATTTATGGATACGATGGTGTTAAGGAAGCCTTCCACACCGGACGAGGAAGAGTAATGATGCGTGCAAAGGCTATGTTTGAGGAAGTGCAGGGCAGGGAGTGTATTATAGTTACAGAAATTCCGTTCCAGGTAAACAAGGCCGATATGATCAAGAAAACGGCTGACTTGGTAAATGATAAAAAAATTGAAGGAATTTCTACGATTAGGGATGAATCTGATCGTAACGGAATGCGCATCGTATATATAATAAAACGAGATGCAATTCCTAATATCGTTCTAAACACACTCTATAAGTATACGGCGCTACAGACCTCTTTTAGTGTGAATAATATCGCATTAGTAAACGGAAGACCAAGATTGTTGAACGTTAAGGAGATGATTCATTATTTCGTTGAACATCGTCATGAAGTTGTAGTTAGGCGTACAAAGTTTGAATTAAAGAAAGCAGAAGACAGGGCGCATATATTGGAAGGACTGATTATTGCCTCCGATAATATTGATGAGGTAATTGCCATTATTAGAGCGTCTTCCAATGCAGATGAGGCGCGCGAGAACCTTATTGAGCGTTTTAAGCTAAGTGAAATTCAGGCAAAAGCAATTGTAGAAATGCGTTTAAGACAACTTACTGGTCTTGAGCAAGATAAGTTACGTACTGAGTATGATGAAATTATTAAGACAATTGCAGATTTAAAGGATATTCTTGATAGGAAAGAACGCAGAATGCAAATTATCAAAGATGAACTTTTAGAGATTAAAGATAAATATGGTGATGAACGCCGCTCGGAAATTAATTTTGCCGGAGGCGATTTGAGCATGGAGGATATGATCCCGAACGAGCAAGTGGTGATTACCATATCGCGAGCGGGATATATTAAAAGAACACCGTTATCGGAATATAAGACTCAGAATAGAGGAGGGGTAGGTCAAAAAGCTTCCTCCACAAGGAATGAGGATTTCTTAGAACACTTATTTGTTGGTACCAATCACCAGTATATGTTGTTCTTTACACAAAAGGGAAAATGTTTCTGGATGCGCGTTTTTGAAATTCCTGAAGGAAGTAGAACTTCTAAGGGAAGAGCCATACAAAACCTGATTAATATAGAGCAAGACGATATGGTAAAGGCCTTTATTTGTACGCAGGATTTGAAGGACGAAGAATACGTGAATAGTCACTATGTTATAATGGCGACTAAAAAAGGTACTGTAAAGAAAACATCTTTAGAGCAATATTCGAGACCTCGGCAGAATGGGATCAATGCCATAACAATTAAGGATGAGGATGAATTATTGGAAGCTAAGTTAACTACTGGTACAAGCCAGATCTTTTTAGGTTTAAAATCCGGAAAGGCCATTCGCTTTGAAGAAAGTAAGACACGACCTATGGGAAGAAACGCTTCCGGGGTTCGTGGTATTAGATTGGCAGACGATAATGATGAGGTAATTGGAATGGTATCTGTGCATAATTTTGAGGATGAGTTGTTAGTAGTTTCTGAAAATGGTTATGGCAAACGTTCGAGTATAGAGGATTACAGAATTACCAACAGAGGAGGAAAAGGGGTAAAGACCATAAGCGTTACCGAAAAGACGGGTGGTTTGGTCGCCATAAAAAATGTAACTGATTCTGATGACTTGATGATAATCAACAAATCGGGTATTGCTATTCGAATGAGTGTTGAGGACTTGCGTGTAATGGGCAGGGCTACTCAGGGTGTTAAACTCATAAATATTAAAGGAGAAGATTCTATTGCCGCTGTAGCAAAGGTTATGAAGGACGAAGATGATTTAGATGAAGCTGACATCATGGACATTGAGGTAAAAGCAGAAGAAGATGGCACGGGAATTGATAATGGAGATAGCGAAGAAATAAAATCTTAAATTTTAAACACTAAATACTTAATACATTAAAAATGAAAACTAAAATCTTAATACTGGCGGCACTTTCCTTTACGATGGTGGGTTTCGCGCAAAAAAACGAAATAAAGGATGCGGAAAAAGCATTGAAAAGTGGTGATACGGCCGGCGCAAAAACGGCACTTGAAGCAGCGTCTGGCTCTATTACAGGGGCCGATGAGAAATTACAAGCTCAGTATCATTTTACACGTGGTAAAATATATAATGATTTAGCTAAAAAGGGTAATGATGAAGCTTTTGAGGTAGCTGTTAATTCTTTCAAAAAGGTTTTGTCTTTAGAAGAAGCTTCAGGAAAGTCCAAATATTCAGATGAAACAAATCAGTATATAGCCGCTCTTACCGCAGATTTGGTGAATTCAGCTGTTGCGGATAACGGTAATAAGAAGTTTAAAGAGGCGGCTGAGAAACTATACATGAGCTATAAAATAAGTCCAAAAGACACTACTTATCTTTACTACGCTGCTAGTAGTGCGGTTAATGGAGGGCATTATGAGCAGGCCTTAAAGTATTACGAAGAATTACAAGATGTAGGTTATGATGGCAGTGCTGTAGTTTATAAAGCTACTAATGTAGCTACTGGAGACGTTGAGGAAATGGAAAAAGTACAAAGAGACCTCATGGTTAAGTCGGGTACATATAAAGATCCTCTTGATGAAAAGACTGAGTCTAAAAAAGCAGAGATTGTAAAAAACACAGCTCTCATTTATACTCAACTTGGACAAGACGATAAAGCTTTAGAAGCTTATAAAGCAGCAAGAGCGAACGATCCTAATGATGTTAATCTGATTTTGAACGAGGCTAATTTATATTTCAAAATGGGTGACAAGGGAAAATTTAAATCCTTGATGGATGAAGCGATTGCAGTTGCGCCAGATAATCCAGATTTACACTATAACGTAGGTGTTATCAATATGGAGCAGGGTGATATGGAAGCCGCTAGAGCTTCCTACAAAAAAGCATTAGAAATTAACCCAGGATATACTAACGCTTACCTTAATTTATCTACGACTTATGTTAATGAAGGAAACGGTTTAATAGATGAAATGAATTCTTTAGGGAATTCTCGTGCCGATATAGCTAAATACGATGAACTTAAAGCAAAGAAAGATGAATTGTTCCTAGAGGGTTCCGGTGTACTTGAAGCCGCCTTAAAAACGAATCCGGATAACCAAGGAATTCTAACACAATTGAAGAATATCTATGGCGCAATGGGCGACAATGAGAAC
>JBARUM010000246.1:0-2574 GCA_049645725.1 Maribacter sp. | reverse complement strand
TGTTTTAAAAACCCATGCAATAGACTGGCGATTTGGTTTGGGCTATTTGCACCATTCCAATGGGCATACCAATTTACCGAATCAAGGATTAAACTCTTTGGCTGCAAGTTTTTCTGCTAAGATAGATCGAAGAAAACGGGAGGTATCAAATTTTGAAAAACCAGTTTTTAAAGCTAAATCCCAAACATACTTGTCCTTTCGGTTTGGTTTAGGTCAAAATGTTTTGTCTGAAAAATTCAATACCAAAAAAGAAGTTTATACTATTTCGGCTTTGGCAGGAAAAATAGTGAATAACACATTTAAATTTGGTGGTGGATTTTACTATAGATTTTACGAACACTACTACGATTATATAAATAATAATGAAACTTTAGTTGAAGAGCAATTCCCACATTTTACGGAAAACCCTTTTGGTTATGCCACCGCTTTTGGGCTGTTCGCAACCTCGGAATTATTAATGGACCACGTTGGTTTTGAATTTGATCTTGGCCTCAATATTTATAAACCATTCTACAAAATAGATTGGCAGCTTAATCAAGGGTATTCTTATGAAAATGGAAATGGAGACACTGTAGAAGTGTTAGGCGAATTAAACTGGTATTACGAAATAAAGCTAACGGTTTCCGCCAAAATGGGTTTAAAATATTATTTATGGAGTACCAACAAAGCTCCAAAACATAATGTTTTCGTTGGCGCACATTCCCCACACAAAAAATTTCTATTAATTTCTTGAGCTAACGATAAGATTCCCGAACTTTATGTCGATCCTATGCAAGGCCGATTTTAAAACTGGTGCGTCGTAGCCCGGTACACATTCTGGTTGAAATGTAAAAGCCCTGGAAGTACCAATTCTAGGGCTTGTTGATAATTTCAGTGGTGGTCCGTGATAGTGGAACCCCGTTCAGAATAATTTTCTATATCAAAGTTACATTTCCTTAGGGTCATTTTTTACTAATCCATAAACTTTTTTCATCATGGAAAGAAAAATGAAACTCGGAATGGACGTTGTTAATTTCAATGCCTCCGGAATTGATGTGGGCAGCCGCTCACACTATGTGGCCATCGGCCAAGAATTAGACGATGTCAGGGAGTTTGGCGTTTATGCCGAAGATCTCACCTCACTTTGCCAGTGGCTCATGGATTCTGGCGTGACCACGGTGGCGATGGAGTCCACTGGGGATTATTGGCAAAATCTTTACGTAGAGCTCATCTCCTTCGGTTTTGAGGTCGTGCTGGCCAATGGAAAGTTCACAAAGAATGCCAAGGGCAAAAAGACAGACGTTAAGGACTGTCGATGGATACAGAAGCTCCACACCCTGGGGCTGCTCACAGGCAGCTTCCTGCCCGATCTTACGACAGAACAGTTGAGGACATTTTGCCGCCAAAGGGGGAACTGGATAGATCTGGCCGCTTCGGCCACGCATAAAATGCAGAAGTACCTGAAACTATTGAACTTTAGACTGGACGTAGTGGTCAAGGACGTATGCGGACTTACGGGGATGAAAATCATAGAGGATATCTGCAAGGGCAACCTTGATCCCCAAAGTTTGGCCGAGCACCGGCACTACAATTGCAGAAAGCCAAAAGAAGAAATTGCCAGGGCACTCCACGGAAACAGCCGCAACGACTATCTTTTTGGGCTGCAACAGGAATTTGAGGCCTATAGGTTCTTTCAAAAAAAGATAGCGGACTGTGACAAAAAGATCGAACAGTTTATAAAGCAAGAACTGAAACATCATCCTGAGCGCGGAAAAATGAAAACAACTGAAAAGCCACATAAGAGGATCAATAAAAATGCACCACAGATCAAGGATATGAACCAAATAGCCTTCCGATATTTTGATGGGGTCGATCTGTTCGCCATAGAGGGACTGAGCCATTCCACAGTATTGACCATAATGAGCGAGATAGGTCCCCAGGGCTTCAATAAGTTCAGATCATCAAAACAGTTTGCCTCTTGGCTCAGGCTCGCACCCAACAATAAGATATCGGGCGGGAAAATACTAAGCAACAGGGTGCCAAAGGGAAGCAACCGATTGAAGATCGCCCTGCGCCAAGCGGCCAATGCCATAGGCAACCTAAAGGGTACACACCTTTCAGATTTTTTCCGAAGGGTCGCCTACCGAAAAGGAAGACATTCGGCAGTCAGTGCAACGGCACGAAAACTCGCAGTGATCATATGGAACATGGTCACTAAAAAAATCGAATATCAACCACCAAAACAATACTTGTTTCTGGATCAAAAAAGAAAACTTGGGCTGGTCAACCGTATTAAAAAACAAATTGATAAATTTGAATTGAAACCCGAAGATCTCGGATTTCAAAACAACCTGAATATCAATAACTTAATTTGACGTTAGTCAGAATTTGAAAAACCATTCTTAAACCAAATTTCATGACTTATTACAAATCTTTTCTATTAATAACAATATTGTCACTAACATTTATTTCTTGCGATTCAGATGATTCAAACGATTTTCCTAATGTAAACTTGAAATTAATAAAAGTTGATTCTTTTGATTCTGATAACAACCTAACAGCAACAACAAACTACATATACGACAGCGAATTACA
>JBARUM010000245.1:0-5300 GCA_049645725.1 Maribacter sp. | reverse complement strand
CCGATTCAGGATTTACAAGACTTGCGGGATAGGTTTTATAATTTCCGGCCTTATTGATTATTTCGGTCACCTTTTCCGCCTTGCTTTCTCCAGTGACCAAAAAAGCGACTTCTTTGGATTTGTTGATCACTTTTCCATTAATGGAAACGCGTTCCTGACCAGAATCTGGATGGGTAGCCACAACACAATGATCTTCAGCATTCCACAATGCTATTTCATGTGGAAAGATAGAAGCCGTATGTCCGTCATCGCCCATGCCTAGAATCACCAAGTCAAACTGAGGTATCTCGTCTACTCTATCCAAGTTAATCTCTAAGAGGTTGGCATAGCGCATAGCCTCTCCCGTGGGGTTATTTTCCCCTAGAACGCGATGAATATTTTCTTCTGGCATATCAATCTTAGAAAAAAGATGATCTACTGTCATTTTATAATTACTCTGGTCATCAGTAGGTGGTACACAGCGCTCATCGCCCCAATAAAAGTGTATTTTACTCCAATCAATTTTATTGGCATAATCGGAAGCTAACGTATCAAATATAATTTTTGGTGTACTTCCACCGGACAATGCAATATGAACGAGTCCCTTACCCGAAAGAAAATTTACCAAGTAGCTCGAAAACTCCTTTGCGACTTCACTCTTATCCTTATATATTTTTAATTCCATAATCAGTAATTCAATTAATTCAAATCTATCACATTAAGCCAAGTGCCTAGGCAATAAATAAATGCGTACTTCATCACTCCCACCGTCATCCGTCAATTTAACTATCCAATAACACAGAACCCAGGGTCATCCGCAAGATTTTTGCTTGGGTTACGCCACATACCCACGCCTTCTATAAGGTCGTCCGCATTCTCTGGTCCCCAAACGCCCGCAGAATAACCATATACTTTGGCGTCAGAATTTTTCCAATAGTTCAAAATAGGGTCCACAAAAGCCCAGGCTGCCTCCACTTCATCGGCACGTGCGTATAACGTAGCATCACCCTGCATGGCATCTAAAAGTAAACGCTCGTAGGCCTCCATAACGCGCTTTTCTACAAGACTGGAATAATAAAAGTCCAAGTTTGCCCGCTCCACCTTAAAGCCTTGGCCGGGCACTTTTACCCCAAATTTTATCAAAACACCTTCATCTGGCTGAATACGTATTATTAACTTATTGTCCTTACTCTGCATACCGGAATCCTTGAAAATCTGATGGTGGGGCGTTTTAAAATGGATAACCACTTCAGTAACTTTGGTAGGCATTCTTTTAGCGGTACGCACATAAAAAGGAACATCTGCCCAACGCCAATTATCCACAAAGAACTTAATTGCCGCATAGGTCTCCGTCTTAGAATTTGGGTCAACATCCTGCTCTTCACGGTATCCATTTACCTTCTCACCATCAATTATAGATGAAACGTATTGTGCCCTAATCGTACTTTTATGCAGTGTTTCCTCATCTGTCATAATGCGTAGCGATTTTAAGGCCTTCATTTTTTCATTCCGTATTTCTTCTGCATCGGCATTCAACGGCGGTTCCATAATGACCAAAGCTACAATCTGTAACAAATGGCTCTGGAACATATCCCGTAACGCACCAGATTTATCATAATAACCACCGCGCTTCTCTACACCGCCGCTTTCAGCATTGGTGATTTCTACGTGATGTATATAGTTACGGTTCCATAGCGGCTCAAAAATGCTATTGGCAAAACGGGTGACCAAAAGATTTTGAACCGTTTCTTTCCCCAGATAATGGTCTATTCTAAAAATCTGCGACTCCTTAAAATACTTCTGAAGAATGGTATTCAGGTTTTTGGCAGTCTCCAAACTATAGCCAAATGGCTTTTCTACTATTAAACGTTTCCACCCGTCCGTCTCATCGTCCAGATTTTGTTCGTGTAGATTTCTTGAAATAAGTTCGTGGGCAGAAGGAGGAACCGAAAGGTAAAATATATAATTATTTTCCGTTTTATAGGTATCGTTCAATGCTTCGATCCTTTTCTTCAAAGGCCCATAATCGGCATCTTGGTCACTTCCCAGTTCATGATAAAATAATCGCTTACAGAAATTTTGTATAAGTTCTTGCTCATTCTTCCTTAATTCAGTGCCCAAATGTTTGCTTTCCGTAATAACACTTTTTCTAAACTGTTCATCCGTCCAATCACTCCTGCTCGCACCCAGGACCACAAAATTATTGGGTAAATGTCCTCCTTTGGCAAGATTTAAAATTGCAGGTATCAATTTACGGGCCGTAAGGTCTCCAGATGCTCCAAAAATTACCAGCATTTGATTTTCTGTCTTCTTCATGCGATGTTCATAGATTTTGGCTTAAAAGTATCGAAAAGAAAAGGCATTCGCAATGAGTTTACCCTAAGATAATCCTGCATATGAATATTTTCGTTTATTTTTGGTCGTATACATTTTCACTTAAATAAAGTAGCATAGTATGGAGCAGAAATATGATTTTGGATTAGTGGGATTAGGCGTAATGGGAAGGAATTTTATCCTTAACGTAGCGGATAACGGATTTACCGCTTTCGGTAACGATTTGGATACAGAAAAGGTAAGTGCTCTTATAGAAGAAGGCGGAAGTGTCGAAAAAGTAAACGCTACTACAGATGCCAAAACTTTTGTTAACGCGCTGTCCAAACCCCGTAAGATTATGCTTTTGGTACCTGCAGGTAAGGTGGTGGACATTGTTATAGAAAATCTCTTACCAGATTTGGACGAAGGTGATATTATTATAGATGGTGGAAATTCTTTTTTTACGGATACGGATAGGCGCGAAGCGTTGTTATCCGAAAAGGGTATCAACTTTTTTGGGGCCGGTGTATCCGGTGGCGCAAAAGGTGCTAGAAAAGGACCAAGTATTATGCCTGGAGGGAATAAAGAAGCCTACCAACATGTAAAACCTATTTTTGAAGCGGTGTCCGCCAAATACCAAGGCGAGCCTTGTGTAGCTTATTTAGGTCCGAAATCAGCCGGAAACTACGTTAAAATGGTACATAACGGTATTGAATACGGATTAATGCAGCTGACCTCCGAAATTTATGATGTGCTCAAAAAAGGAGGTGATTTCTCCAATGATGAGTTACATGCCACTTACTCCAAATGGAACGCGGGCAGACTACAGTCTTTCTTAGTGGAAATTACTTCCGAGATTTTTGAACAGGAGGATGATTTGGGTGACGGCCGACTTGTTGATAAAATACTGGATAAAGCGAAACAAAAAGGCACCGGAAAATGGACTAGCCAAAACGCAATGGATTTAGGTATCCCCGTTCCTTCTATTGATATTGCGGTAAGCATGCGCGAAATCTCTGCGCTCAAAGAGGAGCGGGTAAAAGCGGACGTCCTCTATGACCGACCAAAAGTGACTCATATGAACAAGGCCAAACTGGAAAAACTGAGTGAGGAAGCGCTTTACTTTTCCTTTATCATCACCTATGCCCAAGGCCTGCACCAGTTGGCAGACGCCTCAAAAGAATACGGTTACGAGCTGGATATTGCAGTTATTGCCAGAATATGGCGCGCGGGATGTATTATCCGTGCCGGACTTTTGGCCGATATTACCGAAGCTTTTAAAGTGGACGATAAATTGCCGAACCTGTTGCTCTCCCCCACGTTTGTAGAAAAAGTGCAAAGCACGGTAGAAGCTGCCCGTGAGTTGGTTGCTTACGGGGCGACCAATGGTATCCCATTGCCCGGGCTTTCTAACTCATTGACCTATTTTGCTGCGTATACATCTTCGAGATTACCGTTAAACCTCATACAGGCGCAGCGCGACTATTTTGGCTCACATACTTATGAGCGTTTGGATAAAGAAGGTGTTTTTCATACGGAGTGGGAATAGATGAAAATTGTATTTAAATTCCATCAAAAATTGAATTATGAATAGGCAAACAGAGCGGTATTCTGTAAAAGAAATACAAGCCATTCTCCATAAACTATTTCTTAAGTATAAATGTAATGATGAACGCGCACTGCTTCTAGCGAAAGTGCATGCCGAAAGTAGTTTGATGGGCGTAAATTCCCATGGCATCACTAGGGTGCCGCTTTTCGTTGAATATATTCAGAAAGGACTAGTTAAAGTTAATGCAGATGCTATAAAGGTAGAAAGCTTTGGTTCCATTGAACGATGGGACGGCAATTTTGGCCCTGGTATTAGCAATGCCACCACTTGTATGGATAGAGCAGTGACTCTTGCCAAACAAAACGGAATGGGAATGGTAGCTTTACGGAATACCAATCATTGGATGCGTGGTGGTACTTATGGCTGGCAAGCGGCAGATGCCGGGTGTATTTCAATATTGTTCACAAATACCCAACCCAATATGCCGCCTTGGGGTGGAAAAGATAGCCGTATTGGCAACAACCCTTTTATAGTATCCATACCTAGGGAGAAAGGGCATGTGGTTTTAGATATGTCGCTTTCACAATTTTCTTTTGGAAAAATTAATGACTACAAACTAAAAGGCGAAAAACTTCCATTTTCAGGTGGTTGGGACAGTAAAGACAAATTATCTAATGATCCAGAAGAAATATTAGCTAAAGAACGCGGGTTGCCTATAGGTTACTGGAAAGGGTCCGCACTTTCTATTGTACTGGACATGTTGGCCACACTATTGTCAGCAGGAAATTCCACGTATAAAATAGGGGCTAAAGATTATGAAACGGGTATTTCCCAAGTGTATCTCTGCATCTATCCAAAACTTTTCAACGATAAGGAACTTCAAGAAAAACTTATCAATGAAATTATTGATTACACCCATAATGTAGAACCCATGCGCCAAGGGGAAAGTACTTATTACCCGGGAGAACAGAGTACTAAAACTAGGGCTAAAAACTTGAAAGAAGGAATACCAATAAACCAGGACATTTGGAAAAAGATAAAAGAGTTATCAGCTTAAACGTAGCTAAAACCAATATTAATTTTACTTTATAGAACATTCTTAAAATATTTTAATAGAAAATGAAACTATTAGGGAAATCCATCAGAACGTTTATCGGTGCAAAAAACCATACGATTTCTCGGAATTTTTATAAGGATTTGGGTTTTGCCGAAATTATTACCTCTGAAAAAATGTCTTATTTCTACAGCGGAGAATTCGGATTTTATCTACAAGACGCTTATATAAAGGATTGGATTGATAATTCCATGATTTTCTTTGAAGTGTCTAATTTAGAAGATACTTTAACCCATATAAAAGGTCTAGAATTGACCGAAAAATATAAAAATGTACGCCTATCCAAAATAGTCTATAACGACTGGGGAAACGAGTTTTTTCTTCACGACCCTAGCGGAATATTAT
>JBARUM010000244.1:0-2031 GCA_049645725.1 Maribacter sp. | reverse complement strand
AAATATGGATCAATGGTTAGTCCAGTGCTTGAGTTTATGGCTGATTCTAATTGTTTTTCTTTTAAGGTTTCACAAATGGAATTTGACCGTTTGCATTGCCAAACTATCGCATTATGCAATGGGTTTCCAGCTTTATCCCATAATATAAAAGTTTCTCTTTGGTTTGAAATGCCACAGGAAATTATTTTATGTTCTTTTGCGTCGTACGATTCCTTGAATTTTGAAACACAACTTTTTACTGCATTAATAACGCTCTGATAAATTTCTTCAGGATGTTGTTCTACAAAACCTGGTTTGGGATAAAAGGATTGTAAAGGTGCTGTTGTCTTAATTACGATTTTTCCGAATTCGTCAAAAATAATGGCCTTTGTTCCACTCGTTCCCTGGTCTATGGATAATATATATGATTTTGACATTGGTTTTTACTTTGAAATGCTAAGGTTTAATATTCGTTAGATTGATTTAATCTATCCATCATAACTGTAATCACAATAACAAATCCTTTTATGATTCCAGTTTTATAAAGCTAACATTTGCTTAGCCGTTTTGTACAAACCTTCTTTTGAAATACCATAATGATTGAAAATCTCAACTTGAGAACCCGTAACGGTATACTCATCTGGAATACCGACGATTTTGAACGAATTTTTATAGCCCTTTTGAATCAAGTGGGAGGCACAAGCTTCACCCAGTCCACCATTTACCATGTGTTCTTCAACCGTGATAATTGGACGACCATTTTGGGCAAGTTCTTCCAATAATCTCCCGTCGAGAGGTTTTATGGTATGCATACTTACCACTGTGGTTTTGACACCATGTTCATCTTCCATTTTTTTTGCAGCCAACCAAGCAGGATAAACGGATTCACCAGTCGCTATTATAGCCAAATCCTCCCCTTCTCTAACAATACGACCTTTACCAAATTCAAATGAGGCATTATTTTCATTTAAAAAAGGCATGGCTTTTTTACCAAAACGCATATAAATGGGTTTGTTATGTGTTGTGGCCAAACGAACCGCCTGTTCGGTTTCAAAATTATCGGCAGGTGCCACAATAGTAATGTTATTAATAGCACGAAGAACCGCAAAATCGTGCAAACTGTGGTGGGTAGTGCCCAATGCGCCATAACTTACACCAGCACTAATACCAACCAAAATTACGGGATTATCTGAGTAACACACATCGTTCTTAATTTGTTCTAAGGCGCGCGCACTTAAAAAACAGGCTGGCGACACGGCGAAAGCTTTTTTTCCAGCTGAAGCTAAACCTGCAGCGACACCCACCAGATTTTGTTCTGCAATGCCAACTTCTACAATTTGATTTGGGAATTTCTGTCCAAATGGAACCAATTTCCCTGAACCACGGGAATCACTGGTAACGGCAATAATATCTCTATCGGTTTCAGCTAAAGCTTGTAGGATTTCAGAAAACACCACTTGGTTGGCTTCACCCATTTTTAAATCTTTTTCTTCTATTTTATCTAACTCCATGCTCTTCTAGATTAATGCTTCCGCTTTATTTAATTCAGATAAGGCCAATTCATACTGTTCTGGACTTGGTACGCCATGATGCCATTTTATATTGCGTTCCATATAGCTTATGCCTTTGCCTTTTATAGTATGAGCTATAATGAAATTTGGTTTACCTTTTTCTAAGGGACCACTATTTAAGGCATCTTCCAATTCTTCGAGATTATGCCCATCAACTTCCTTAACTGCCCAACCAAAAGCTTCTAATTTTTCGCGGACCGAATTGGTATTCATAACCTCGCTGTTGTCACCAGTAATCTGCTGTTTGTTATAGTCTAAAATGGCGTATAAATTATCTAATTTGTAATGCGCTGCGGAGAGGAAGGCCTCCCAATTGGAACCTTCGGGCAGCTCACCATCGCCCAATAACGTATATACGCGATGCGTTTTTTTATCTAACTTAGCTGCAATAGCTTCGCCCACACAAATAGGGAGGCCATGTCCTAAGGCGCCCGTGCTTTGCTCCACACCATTCACTTTTTTCGTAGGATGTCCGATATAA
>JBARUM010000243.1:0-4270 GCA_049645725.1 Maribacter sp. | reverse complement strand
CATATTGTCCTTGAATTTATTCTTTATTGAGGAGTCATATTTAAGCTCCCTATCCGCTCCACGACTAAAAACAAAGTCTCGTTCCCCATTTTCATCATTTGACACAAAAGCCAAAGTCGTAAAAACTTCCGATTTTTGGATGAGTGAAGTATTAACTTCTGAGTTCTTAAGTATATCCAAAAGAAATTTACCAAAAGGATCATTACCTACGCATCCAATAAAAACTCCCTTGCCGCCCAATTTGCTAATGGCACATGCAACATTGGCAGGTGCGCCCCCTGCTTTTTTCGAAAATTCCTTTGCCTTGGAAAGATCTTTACCTTGTTTTTCGGCAACAAAATCTATAAGTAATTCGCCTATGCAAAAAATATTCTTCATGCGGTTTAAATGTTACAAGTTCTCTAAGTTAAATAGAAAATATAGCTTAAACCATAATTTCTATGGTATTTGTATAAATTATACCGCCAGTAAGAATCGCAATCGTTGTAGTGCTTTAAGCATCAAATCTTGTGATGAAGAATAGAATTCCCTACCTTTTTAGGGTAATTAAAAAACAATAGGGAAATGAGCATATTCGACGAAATCAAAAAAAAACTTAGTCATGAATTTATAGATATTATAGAGTGGCTGGACACTACTAATGATACTATCGTACACCGTTTTGAAAGGTACCAGAACGAAATTAAAAATAATGCGCAACTTATTGTTCGTGAGGGACAGACTGCCGTTTTTGTAAACGAAGGACAACTAGCAGATGTTTTTAAACCGGGAACTTATACATTGAGCACGAAAAATTTACCAATATTAACTACACTAAAAGGTTGGAAATATGGTTTTGATAGTCCGTTTAAGGCAGAGGTTTATTTTGTGAACACCCATCTTTTTACAGATGAAAAATGGGGAACTAAAAATCCTTTTATGTTAAGTGACGACCGTTTTGGTTTGGTAGAAATACGCGCTTTTGGAACCTATAGTTTTAGAATCAGTGATCCTGGGAAGTTTGTGGTTGATGTTGTTGGAACCGACGGTAATTTCACCAACTACGAGGTAAATGAACACTTAAAAAGTCTTATCGTAACTAGGTTTACGGATACGGTTGGAGAGGCCAATTTGCCAGTGGAGCTATATGCCGCTAATACAAGCGAACTCTCGGAAACATGTCAGCAGGTTATGCAGCCAGAATTTGGAAGAGTAGGTATAGAACTGGAGAAGTTTTATATTGAGAACGTATCCATGCCGGAGGAGTTAAAAAAGGAAATTTTCGAATACAGTCGTTTGGATAAGTTGGACATGACCAAATTGGCACAGTTTAAGGCCGCCAAAGCAATGGAGGCAGCAGCTAAGAACGAAGGTGGCACTGCGGGTGCTGGCATGGGCATGGGCATGGGTTTTGTCCTGGCCCAACAAATGGGAAGTATGATGGGACAACCTACCGGTCAACCGTTCGGTGGTCAAGCACCAAATGCGCAGCAAGCTGCTCCCCCTCCTGTTCCGCCACAGGTTACTTATTTCTATGCCGTAAATGGACAACAATCGGGTCCCGTATCTTTTGATAAATTAAAAGAACTTTTTGCCAACAGAACCATAAATAGGGATTCTCTGGTTTGGAAACAAGGAATGTCTAATTGGGCCAGTTTAAAAGAGGTCGATGAACTTAAGTCCTTCCTTGGAGGAAATACGCCACCCCCGTTGCCAAATGCTTAAACGTTATCATAAAGCACGAAAGAATTATTAAATACTACCCCTAAATTAAAATATTTAGAAGAAGTGGGTTACATTAAAAAGACCTAAATCTACTAAAATGACAGAAGTCCTTGATGGAAGACATTCAAAAATCTGAATATAAGAAAGCATGTGCCAACTGTGGAGCGGAGTTAAAATTTAAACCCGGCTCTCATCAACTAAATTGTGAATATTGTGGTTATGAGGAATTTATTGAGCAGTCCAAAAGTAGTTTTGAGGAATTGGAACTGGCGCACTACTTAAAGATAGTTGGTGAAAATGCATATACCGAAACTATTGAGTTATTGCACTGCAAGAATTGCGGAGCCAACCAACATGTAGAGGAAAATTATAAATCCTTAAACTGTGTGTACTGTGGGGAACCTCTAATCAGAGAAGATGTAGAAACCGAGGGATGGATTTTGCCGGGGGCTTTGGTGCCTTTTCAGTTGGATGTGAAAAAAGCAAGGACCATTTTTAAGACATGGGCAGGAAGTCTTTGGTTTGCACCTGATAACCTTAAAAAGGCGGCCTTGGATCCAGAAGGCTTGCATGGTTTGTATATTCCCTATTGGACTTTTGATGCCAATCTATTTGCCTCTTATCAAGGACAACGAGGGGAATATTATTATGAGACACAGACCTATAATAGTGATAAAGGGAAAAGAACTAGGCAGGTGCGCAAAACAAAATGGACGTATGCAACAGGTAATATAGATGGTTTTGTGGATGACATCCTTATAAATGCATCTCAAAAGAAAAGGAGGGAAATTCCATTTAAAGTTGCCTTTTGGAACTTAAAGGATATGGTGGTATTCAACTCCAAATACTTATCGGGCTTTGTAACGGAAAAGTACACCATTTCTTTAAAGGAAGGGCATCATCAATCTTTTCAAGAAGCCAAGAATATTGCCTACAACTGGATTAGAAGAGACATTGGAGGAGACACACAACGCATTGCCAATGCTGACATTAAGCTATCGGACGAAACCTTTAAGCACATTTTGTTACCTGTTTACATCAGTTCATATCGTTATAGCGGAAAGGAATATTATTTCTATATCAATGGACAAACAGGGGTTCTAAGTGGAAGTAGACCCTATTCTTTTTGGAAAATCTTCTTTTTTGTATTACTCATACTTGTTGTCATAGGACTATTTGCGATTTTTGCAAAATGATTTTGAAAAGAACACTTGTTATTGGGGACATACACTCGGGACTAAAGGCGCTTCAACAATTATTTAAAAGGGCCGAGGTCAATAAAAATGATACCCTAATTTTTTTAGGAGATTATATAGATGGTTGGAGCCAAGCCATGGAAACTGTGGATTTCCTGTTGGAATTAAAGAAAACGCATAACTGTATCTTCCTTCGTGGTAATCATGATGAACTATGTTATGAGTGGTTAACAGGCGCAGCAGATAATCCAACATGGTTTATGCATGGGGGAGAGGCAACCATAAAGTCCTATGAAAATATAGATCAAAAAACCAAAGCCATCCATATTAAGTTCTATGAAAGTCTAAATAACTATTATTTGGACAGTGAGGAGAGATTATTTCTTCACGCCGGGTTTACCAACCTCAAAGGAATAGAATTTGAATATTTTACCAAGACATTTTATTGGGACAGGACACTTTGGGAACTGGCATTATCCCTGAATCCTAGTTTAAATGAAAGTCATGCTCACTACCCTAAGAGGTTGACAAACTATAAAGAAATATATATAGGGCATACCCCAGTGACAAGAATGGGAAAAACTACGCCACAAAATGGGGCAAATGTTTGGAACGTTGACACGGGAGCCGCATTTAAAGGTCCATTAACGGCAATGGATGTAGCTAGTAAAACATATTGGCAGAGTGACCCCGTTTATACATTTTATCCAAATGAAAATGGCCGAAATTGAAAATTGAAGTTGATTTAGGCGTCAATTTTGTAGATAATTAACGAACTTTGATAAAAACTTATTATGGTCGAGAAAAATATAAGACTGGAAGTGATGCAGGCATTGGAGCCTAAGGTAGAGGGGTTTATGGATTCTTTTCTCATCCCTATATCGGATATTTGGCAACCGACCGATTTTTTACCAGATTCAGAAAAAGATAGTTTTTTGGAAGAAGTAAAAGAACTACGGGAGGAATCCAAGGAATTAGGCTATGATTTTTGGGTGACAATGGTGGCAGATACCATTACAGAAGAAGCTTTGCCAACTTATGAATCTTGGTTGATGGATGTTGTGGGTATTGACCAACACGGGGATTATAAAACCAACGGTTGGGCAAAATGGGTTAGAGCTTGGACAGGAGAGGAAAATAGGCACGGAGATGTTTTGAACAAATATTTGTACCTATCCGGAAGGGTAAATATGAAAGAGGTAGAAATTACGACACAACATCTCATTTCTGACGGATTTGATATTGGTACTGATCGCGATCCCTATAAGAACTTTGTATATACTTCCTTTCAAGAATTGGCTACCAACATCTCCCATAAAAGAGTTGGTCAAATGGCCAAGAAAAAAGGAAATGCACTATCGGGTAAGATG
>JBARUM010000242.1:0-5813 GCA_049645725.1 Maribacter sp. | reverse complement strand
GCACCCAGCAAGCATGACCCATGCCAGTATTCCAAAAGAAGAAAGAGAAAAAAGTGGTGTTGTGGACGCCTGGATTCGTTTCAGTGTGGGTATTGAAGATATGGATGACCTTATTGCGGATTTAGAGCAAGCAATTGGATAATACCATCTTATTTATAGCTTTTGAAAACAAAAAGTAGTTTTATTTTATTAAAATCAGAATATTATAATTAAAACGATAATTTTTGATGAAGTGTAAAAAAATAACCACTTAAATTATAATTATATCATAATTTTGTCGATATTTTTTGAATTCCTTAATATAAACTGATTTTTAAATAACTTTATGGACGCAAAAACGCAAGCAAAAATAGATGGTTTCATGGATGAGGTAAAGACCAGAAATGGTCATGAACCAGAATTTATCCAAGCAGTGCAAGAGGTAGCAGAGACTGTTATACCTTACATAGCAAAACACAAAATTTATAACGGTAAGAATATCTTACTTAGAATGGTGGAGCCAGAAAGACTTCTTTCTTTTAGAGTGGCATGGGTAGACGATGACGGGGATATTCATGTAAACCGTGGTTACCGTATTCAAATGAACTCCGCTATTGGACCGTATAAGGGCGGTCTTCGTTTTCATCCAACTGTAAATGCCAGTATTCTTAAGTTCTTAGCTTTTGAACAGGTCTTTAAAAATAGCTTAACCACATTGCCAATGGGCGGTGGTAAAGGAGGTTCGGATTTTGACCCTAAAGGTAAATCCGACGATGAAGTAATGCGTTTTTGCCATGCCTTCATGTTAGAATTAAACAGGCACATTGGTCCAAATACAGATGTTCCCGCAGGTGACATAGGAGTAGGTGCCAGAGAAATCGGGTTTCTTTTTGGTATGTACAAGAAGATAAGAAACGAGTTCACTGGTGTACTTACGGGAAAAGGTCGCTCTTGGGGTGGTTCTCTAATTAGGCCGGAAGCTACTGGCTATGGTACTGTTTATTTTGCACAGAGCATGATGCAAACAAAAGGTATGGATTTTAAAGGAAAAGATGTCGTTATTTCCGGTTCGGGTAATGTGGCGCAGTATGCCGCGGAGAAAGCCTTGCACTTAGGAGCTAAAGTATTGACCCTATCAGATTCTCAAGGTTATATTCACGATACCGATGGAATTGACGAGAAAAAATTGGCCTATGTGATGGACTTAAAGAACAACAAAAGAGGTCGTATTTCTGAATATGCCGATAAATACAGCTCTGCTACCTTTCACAAAGGAAAAACTCCATGGACGGTAAAATGCGATATTGCTTTACCCTGTGCTACCCAAAATGAATTGGATGGTGACAATGCAAAAGCACTTGTTAAAAATGGCTGTGTTTGCGTAGCGGAAGGAGCCAATATGCCATCCACTCCAGAAGCGATTCACGAATTTCATGAAGGAAGAATATTATTTGCACCAGGTAAAGCTTCTAACGCAGGGGGAGTGGCCACATCAGGTCTGGAAATGTCGCAAAACTCTTTGCGTATTAGTTGGTCTCGAGAAGAAGTAGACAAAAGGCTTAAAGATATTATGGAGGATATTCACGATTCTTGCGTGGAGTATGGAAAAGAAGATAATGGGTATTGTAATTATGTAAAAGGTGCGAACATTGCCGGTTTTGTAAAAGTCGCTGATGCCATGCTCGCTCAAGGAGTTATTTAAGGTACAAATTACAAGATTAGAAGTGCGAAGTGTTTTTTAGGAAATACTTTGCACTTTCGTTTTAAAGCACTTATTCATTATTAAAATAATCCTTTAGGTACGTATTTGAACGCAACGAATGGAATTGGTAAATTGAAATTTTAAACAATGCCAACTTTGTACTTGGTATTTCAAATCTCGTACTTTATCAGATTATCTTTGTCCCCAACCCTAGCATATGCAAGTCACTACAAAGGCAATAGTACTAACTTCAATAAAATATGGGGATACTAGCCTTATTGTCAAGGCTTTTACTGCTTCGGATGGGCTAAAATCTTATATGCTCAAAGGGGTTTTGACAGCTAAAAAGGGAAAACTACGAACTTCTTATTTTCAACCACTAACGCAATTGGAGCTCGTAGCCAATCATAGGAATAAAGGAACCCTGGAAAGTATTCGCGAAGCAAAGGTCAGTTATCATTATCAGACCTTGCATACCGATATTGCTAAGAATGCCATGACAATGTTCTTGGCAGAGATGTTGGGCAATAGCATTCATGAAGAAGAACAAAATGCAGCGCTTTTCAATTTTCTAGAGGCGTCCTTTCAATGGTTAGATGTTCAGGAAGATATTGCTAATTTTCATCTGTACTTTCTTTTATCGCTTACCAAATATTTGGGCTTTTATCCAGACACCAATCAAATAGAAGCTTCTTGCTTTGATTTGTTAGAAGGGGAGTTTACAGATACTCCTTCCCTGAATCCAATCATTACTGGAGAGAATCTAAATTTATTAAAACACTTTTTAGGCATAAATTTTGATGGTATGGATACGATTAAAATGAGGAAGACCAACCGTCAGGAATTGTTACGATCCCTTGTCCTCTATTTTGAATTACATTTGCACGGATTCAGAAAACCTAAATCCCTTGCTATTCTAAATGAAGTTTTCAATTAGTATGCATAAAATAGTATTTGTTTGTATACTGCTTTTTATGGCTATAGGATGGTCCCAAAAAGTAACCGTTTTGGATCAGGACACAAGAGAACCCATTTCCAATGTGGCCATATTTAATGGGGATAAATCCAAAATTGCCTTGACCGATTTTGACGGAAATTTCAATATTGAAATTTTCTCCAATAACGAACGTATTACCTTTAAACATATTAGTTATGAGGTAAGAAGAGCCACAAAATCACAAATTCGAAAGCAAGGACAAAAAGTATTCCTCATAATGAAGCCAGAACAATTGGATGAGGTGGTAATGTCCGTTTCTAAATGGGAACAGCAAAAAAAAGATATTCCAAACAAAATAGCAACGATAGAAGCGCGCACAATTGCTTTTAATGCGCCGCAGACGTCAGCGGATTTATTACAACAAAGTGGAAAAGTATTTGTTCAAAAAAGTCAATTGGGTGGTGGCAGTCCAATGATAAGAGGTTTTTCTACAAATAGGTTGGTACTATCCGTAGATGGGGTGCGGATGAACAATGCTATTTTTCGTGGCGGGAATTTACAAAACGTCATTTCCATTGATCCTTTCACCATAAAAAATACAGAAATCATTTTCGGTCCAGGTTCCGTAATCTATGGAAGTGATGCTATAGGCGGGGTAATGAATTTTTATACCAAAACACCATTGTTAAACCAAACCGATAGCCTTTTGGTATCTGGGAATGGAAACTATCGTTTCTCATCTGCCAATACAGAAAATACGGTACATTCTGATATTAGTATTGGAAAAAAAAGTTGGGCGTCGATTACAAGCCTTACCTATAATAATTTTCAGGATTTAAAGATGGGTCGCCATGGTCCGGATTCCTATTTAAGAAACAATTATGTTCAGACCACAAATGGTCAGGATAACCTAGTTTCCAATAATGATCCGGAAAAACAGGTACCTACTGGGTATGACCAGATAAATTTTATGCAAAAACTTCGCTTCAGGCCCAATTCCATTTGGGATATAAATCTTGGCGCTTATTTTTCTGAAACTTCAGATTTCGCGAGGTATGATCGCTTAATACGACCATCTTCAGATGGTGAAGGTCTGCGTTCTGCCGAATGGTTCTATGGGCCTCAAAAATGGTTTATGGGGAATCTTCAGGTCAATAAAAAAGGAAACGGAAAATTCTATGACGGACTAAAATTGACGGCTGCCTACCAGCATTTTCAGGAAAGTAGAAACAGCAGGGATTTTGATGATATTACCTTAAACCGAACTAAGGAAAAAGTAGACGCACTGAACCTGAACATGGATTTTGAGAATAAGAAAATTGGAAATTTTAGATTGTATTACGGGACAGAATTTATTTTCAATAAAGTATACTCTAGCGGTTCGGATTTTGATATAACTACGAATGAAACCGTAGATGCGGCCTCTAGGTACCCAAACGGCTCTACTTGGAAAAGTCTAGCAGGTTATGTGAACGGTGAATATAAGGCAAAACCTAATTTTACACTTATGTCCGGACTACGGTATAGTCACGTTTGGATTAATGCTTTGTTCGATACGACCTTTTTTCCATTTCCTTTTGATAATGCGGATTTAAGTACTGGAGCGCTGACAGGTAGTTTAGGGTTTAGTTGGTTTCCAAAGGCCGATTTACAAGTTACGTTCAATGGGTCAACTGGCTTCCGAGCTCCTAATATAGATGACGTAGGTAAAATATTTGATTCGGAACCAGGTTCTGTTGTGGTTCCCAATCCAGATTTAGAACCTGAATATGCATATAACGTAGAACTGGGGATTCAAAAAAATTTTAAGGACATAGTTGTACTTAAAGGCGCAACTTTCTATACTTACTTGGTGGATGCCTTGGTACGAAGAGACTTCACCTTTAACGGCATGTCCGAAATTGAATATCAGGGTGAGGTCAGTAATGTTCAGGCTATTCAAAATGCCGCAAAAGCTTATGTATATGGATTTGAATTTGGATTGGACGCCTTTTTATCGGAAAACTGGTCCTTATCTTCAAACCTTACGATAACCGAAGGCATAGAAGAAGAGGCGGACGGCACAGATACTCCCGCCAGACATGCAGCGCCAACTTTTGGAGACTTTCATGTACTTTGGAAAAATCAAAAACTCAAAACCGATTTTTTCTTAAATTTTAACGGAGAATTGGAATTTGAGGATTTAGCGGTGTCGGAACGTTCAAAGGAATATATCTACGCTAGTGATGCTGACGGGAATCCCTTTTCACCATCCTGGTACACTTTAAATTTTCGTTCCCAGTATGATTTCACTAATCAAATAAAAGCATCTTTGAGCTTAGAAAATATTACAAATCAACGTTACAGGACTTATTCTTCTGGAATAGTTGCGCCTGGTAGTAATCTAATTTTAGGCCTTGGATATCATTTTTAAATAAAAAAAGACCCGATAATACCGGGTCTTTTTGCGTATGGTTAAAAACAAAAGTCCTAGTTTTTAACAGCGTCTTTAACTTCTTTTGCCTTAGCAGCAGTTTTTTCAGCTGCATCTTTCATATCGTTTCCAGCTTCTTTAGCTTTATCCATTGCGTCAGAACCCGCTTCTTTAGCTTTGTCCATTGCATCACCTGCAGCCTCAGTAGCGCTATCTACGGCATCACCAGTTGCTTCAGCTGCATTGTCAATGGCATCACCGGTTGCTTCCATAGCATCCTCGCCAACTTCTCTCATGTCTTCACCTGCTTCTTCTAATGCTTCACCAGCTTCCTCTGCGGCGTTTTGAGCTTTATCCGCAGTTTCTCTACAAGAGACAAACGAAATACTTAAGGCCAACATTAATACCGATCCTAGAATTACTTTTTTCATTTTGTTAATTTTTAGTGTTTATTTATACACTCATATACGTTGTAAAGTAATTTTTAGATGTAAAAAGAATTATTATTTAATTCATCAGTTTTTTTTAGCATATTTCAGTTACCGAATTAAGGGTCGATTAAATCTAAATTTTATAATTTTGCAGCCTTAAAACCCAGTACCATAAGCTTTTCGTATGAAGTTCGAAGAATATAAGGGATTAAATTTACCAAAGGTTGCAGAAGAAGTTCTAAGCTACTGGAAAACGCACGACATTTTTGAAAAAAGTGTGACCTCTAGAGAAGGAAAAGAAAGCTACGTATTTTTTGAGGGACCTCCTTCTGCAAATGGGATGCCTGGAAT
>JBARUM010000241.1:0-6440 GCA_049645725.1 Maribacter sp. | reverse complement strand
ACTCCTCATCGCCTGGGAAGCCCAATTTGATTTCGCCGCCGTCCTCCGGTATATAATTGGTACCAAAAACATAGTCCCAAATACTTAAGCTGATACCGAAGTTAACCCCGTATCTTCCTTCTGGTAGGTTGTAGGCATGATGGTATAAATGCATCACCGGATTGTTAATAAAATATTTGAAAGGACCCCAGGTTATCTTAATATTGGCATGGTTGAAATGGCCAATCGTAATTGCCATAAAATGAACTATATACGCCTGTTCGGGTTCAAATCCGCCCAATAGCATCACACCAAAGGTTTTTAGGGGTTTATAGAGTACGTTTTCCATCCAGTGGTAACGAAGATGAGCGGCAAAACCCATTTCCTTTACACTATGATGAACCTTATGAAATTTCCAGAAAAAAGGATATTTATGGAGTAAGGTATGGGTAAACCATTGCACAAAATCTAGTATGATAAAAAAAACGACCAATTGAATCCAAATTGGCCATCCGCTCATATTAATAATTGCCAAACTTTTGGTCGTAATACCCATATCCTTAAAGAAAACGCTCAAAAGTTCATAAAACCCACTAATTACAATAGCAAACAAAAAGAAATTGAAGAACATGTAAAATGCGTCCATCCAAAAATCTTTTCTAAAAACGGATTGATCTTTACGCCATGGAGCAATAACCTCTATAAACCACACCAATAGGGAGATTAGAATAAGTCCCCAGAAATAATTCAAGTACCATGGCACATCAAATAGGATAGACCTCCAGGTCCAATCCAATGTCCCTATGAATGATTGGGTAAAAGCATTAATATATTTTTCCATAAGCGTTTTAAACTAAAGTATAACTTTTCTCTAATTCATACCATTCTAAAAGTTTTTTCTCTTTCAACTTTCTGAATGTGGTTAATTAATTGCTGAGTAATTCATTATGACTTTTATAATAGACTAGGACTTGACCAACCTAATAGATTTACTCTTTATAAGGCCTCTAATGCTGTAAATTTAAAAGATTTAAAATAGTTTTTAATTAATATTAAAAAAGGAATCAATAATTAAATGCTAACAATTAGGATTAGAAGTAAATAAACTAAAAAATCAATTGTAACGTATTCCGCTCTCTCTATGATGTAAGTTAATTTTCATCTCCTGAAAAGTCCTTAAAACAATTTGAATTAAAGAATTTTCGGAAAACCTATTTCGTGTTAGACGCATACCGTATTCAATAAAATACAATATTTACGGTACGGTACAGGATAGATAGTGATTTAACCTCCATTATATTTAAAATTAGCTAAGCTTGAATGTTGCTAAAAGAAAGAAATAAGTTAGAAAAATTAATTTAGTTCGTTTGAAATAATTAAAATGAAAACATCCCTAGTTATAGCATCTAGTCTATTAGTAGTAGTAATTTTTGTTATCAAAAACTCTTTCAAAGAAGTCAGCCTTCTTCCACATAAGCCTAAAACTATAGAAAAAGATAGCACGAGAGGGTTTAAACCCCTATTTGACGGTAAGAGTTTCGACGACTGGAAACTACTGTTGAGAAATGGTACTGCGGAAGAAATTGAAAAAGTGTTTACCATTGACCATGATGGTACATTACATTTTTTCAGGGATTTACCAGAAGGCTCCGGGAACGATGAAACGAGAAGAAATGCATTTCATGGTATAATGGCTACAAAAAAAAATTATAGTAGATACCATTTAAAATTTGAATATAAGTGGGGCAAGAAGTTGGTGAACAACTATGATCAGTTTCAATATGATGCTGGAGTGTTTTATCATATAAAGGAACTTAAGATATGGCCAGTTGGATTACAGTATCAAATTAGATACAATCATATTACTAACAAGAATCATTCTGGTGATTTCGTTGCCTCTAATGTAAAAATGCAATGGTTCTCCCAAGATGATAAAACATTTAAGCTTCCCTCTGAAGGAGGCACCCCCCAACCTATTAGAAAAGGTCAGCACTTTGCGGCGAAGGATTTAAATTTTAATGGCTTGAATGATAAATGGAATACTGGTGAAGTTATTGTAATGGGTGATGAATATGCGCTTCATTTTCTCAATGGAAAATTAGCAAACATGGCCAAAAATTTGGAGCCAAATGAAGGCCCAATTGCTTTTGAAGCAGAAACTGGTGAGATTTATTGGAGAAATATTAGGATTAAGGAATTTAAAAAATCGGTTCCAATGCAGAATTTCGTTCATTAAATAATAGGATTTTTCTAAATATTACTATACTATTGAATACTTTGATACTTTTTATACTCTATACGCTACCAAATTATAGGATCAATAATTAGATTAAGATATCGTAGCATAATAAAGGTAGTCATATCTTCTTCCATTAGCCGTTTACACGTTTCTTACAGTCAGAAAAGCTTAAGCCAATATTCATTAAAGATAACTTACTTGGCAATGTAGCATCCATAAAAGAGCATCAAATTACCCATTCTTAGTGTAAATTATTTAATTATTTCGTAGCGTGTATTAATATTTTTAAATTTGTATGATGTATTATAAGTTTTAAACCAAAAAAATATTAATTACCCATGTTCTCATCAATAGGAAAAAGCCAATCACTTACACAACAAATTGAACTAAAATTAACAAAAGCTATCAGAAACGGCACATATCTTCCAGGGCATAAAATACCTACTGAAAATGAGCTATGTGAATTGTTTAAAGTTAGTAGAACATCTGTAAGAGAAGCAGTCAAGAAAATGAGCGCTAAGGGTATCGTTGATGTAAAAAGAGGAAGTGGTGTATATGTATCTGAAATTAGCATAAAAAATGCTTCGGAAAACTTGAACATGTTCTTTGAACTTTCTTCTGATAAAGACGTAATTCTACAAACAATTAATGCCAGATTAATTCTTGAGCCCATCCTAGCGGCACAAGCCGCAAAATATCGCACTGAGCATCAGTTAAACCTTTTAAAAGAAAATATGATTGCAATGCAAAATTGTGAGCTTATGGATAAGAAAAAGGAAGCAGAACTGGATAACGATTTTCATAGAACACTCCTTTCGGTTGCCAACAATAAGGTATTGGAATTGTTGCTAAGCCCTATTTTTAATCTAATGCCAAAATTTAAGTCGATCGTTTATGCAAAACCTTCTAAGGGAAATCTAAAAGCTCAAAAAAAAATAATGCTAGCTCATCATGAAAATATACTTCAAGCAACTATGGAAAAAGATGAACAAAAAGCAACAGAAGCAATGAGAAACCACATTATGGAAACTCAAAGTAATTATAAAACATCAATGTAAAATAAATGAGCTTTATAACTTTTGGAGAAACCATGCTAAGGTTAACCCCTAGCATTGATACTATTAAAATAAAATCTTCGAGGCTTTTTCAAGCAGACTATGCGGGTTCGGAATCTAATGTTGCTAGTTCACTAGGTGTATTGGGCAATGAAGTCGGCCATGTTTCCAAGTTTCCCAACAATCAACTAGGAGATGCGGCAATAGCCTCCTTACAATCGTATGGTATCGACACCCAACATATAGTTCGGGGAGGGCATAGAATTGGAACCTATTTTATAGAAATAGGCTCCTCCATACGTCCATCAAGCGTAATTTATGACCGAGCAAACTCCGCTATTTGTGAAATTGGAACCAACGAGTTTGATTGGGAGAAAATTCTGGAAAATAAAAAATGGTTATTTCTTTCTGGTATTACTCCTGTACTTTCTAAACAATGTGCCCATGAAATTGTAAAAGCTGCTAAAGTGGCCCAGCAAAAAGGGGTCAAAGTATCTTTTGACATGAATTATCGGCGATCTCTTTGGAAAGACCCGTCGGATGCCCGAAAAATTTTTGATCAAATAATTGATTACACCAATTTACTTTTCGGGAATACAGGAGTCTTAAAAGATGTTTACAATATAAAACCCTCAGGGGATACAATACTGGGTCGGACAATCGAGGCTTCAGCTTTAGCTGCTAAAAAATTTGGAGTAAAACAAATAGCTTTTACAATGCGAGAGCATAGCTCAGCTAGTGAAAATATGGTTTCGGCGCTTTTATTAATTGACAGTAAGCATCATATTTCAAAGGCTATCAATGTTTCTATCACAGATCGTTTTGGAACGGGAGATGCCTTTGCCGCTGCAACTTTACATGCCCTTAACAATGGTTGGGACCATAAAAAAATAGTAGACTTTGCTGCGGCCGCTTTTGCATTAAAACACACCATACGGGGCGATCAACATACTAGTAGCGAAAAAGAAATTCTTTCAATAATGGAAGGTAACACAAGTGGGCACGTATTACGATGAAAAAAGAAGAAATAGTTCAAATACTAAAACAAGAAAAAATAGTGGCCATTGTTCGTATGAAAGAACAAATAGAGGTGCCAAGTTTCCTAATGAGCTTAATAAGAGGAGGAATAAAAGTTCTCGAAATCACTGCGAACACCCCAGGTTTTTCCGAAGAAATCGCAAATGCCAGAAATCTATATTCAACATCTGGCGTGCTTATTGGAGCCGGTACTGTAACCAACATTGAAATTGCAAATGAAGCCATAAAAGCTGGAGCACAATTTTTGGTTACTCCCAATACTAATATAGAAGTCATAAAGATTGCCCATTCTAATAACATTCCAGTATTAATGGGTGCAGCTACACCTACCGAAATCTGTAATGCCATAGAGCATGGAGCCGATATTATTAAACTATTCCCTGCCGGAAACCTTGGAATCAATTACTTCAAAGCTATTAAAGCTCCCTTAGATAAAGTCGTTTTTTTTGTTGTTGGCGGGATTAACCTTTCGAACATGAAAGAATGGATGAAAGCAGGTGCCGCCGGCGTGGGACTAGGAGGAGTATTAACCAAAAACATCAAAGAAGAAGGTGGTTTAGAATCCATAGAAAATATCGTGAAGAAATTCATTCAATTAATACCAAATTAATAATGGAAGAACTGAAAATTGAAAAAATAGAACTGTTTAAAGTCCCGCCAAGATGGTTGTTCCTAAAGATTACGACCCAATGTGGTATCGTAGGATGGGGTGAACCCGCTGTAGAGGGAAAAGCTGATACCGTAGCCGCGTGCATCAAAGAATTAGAGCAATATCTGATAGGACGCAACGCAAATAATATCGAGGACATTTGGCAAGTGCTCTACAAAGGTGGTTTTTATAGGGGTGGTCCCATTCTTATGAGTGCCATCTCAGGAATAGATCAGGCCTTATGGGATATAAAAGGGAAGTTTTTAAATGTTCCCGTTTACGAATTATTAGGGGGAGCCGTTCGGCAAAAAATGAAAATGTATTGTTGGATAGGCGGAGACAATCCTGATGTGGTTCTAGAGCAAGCTCATACCAAAGTGAAACAAGGCTACAAAGCAGTAAAGATGAATGCTACGGGCGCAATGGATTGGGTGTCATCTTTGAAGGATATTAAAAATGTAGCTAACAACATTAAACTTTTAAGAGAAGAATTTGGTTACGATTTAGATGTTGCTCTAGATTTTCATGGAAGAGTTCACAAACCTATTGTAAAACGCCTTATCGATGAACTAGAACCCTATGAGCCTATGTTTATAGAAGAACCCGTTTTAAGTGAAAATAATGATGTACTAAAACACATATATGCTTACTCCAGTATTCCTATGGCTACAGGTGAGCGCATGTTCTCTAGATGGGATTTTAAAAATATACTTCACGAGGGTGTTGTTGACATTATTCAACCAGACCTTAGCCATGCAGGCGGAATTTCAGAAGTAAGAAGAATTGCCGCTATGGCAGAGGCCTATGATATTGCCATTGCGCCACATTGTCCTTTAGGGCCAATATCGCTTGCATCGGCGCTACATCTCGATTTTGCTTCAATAAATGCAATAATACAAGAAAGCAGTTTGGGTATACATTACAATAAAGGCTACGATATCCTGGACTATGTGCTAAATCCGGAAGTTTTGGAAGTGAAAGAAGGATTTATCGAATTACTAACGAAACCGGGTCTAGGTATTGATATTAATGAGGATTTATTGAAGGAAGGACAAAAAATAGGACACAACTGGGTAAACCCTATTTGGAGAACTACAGATGGAAGTTTTGCAGAATGGTAATTTAAACCCAGAATAAGATGCACTTTACCAAACCATTGATACGATGATTTATATACTTGCACTATTAGTTTCTTTGGCCTTTTTGATTATTGGAATCGTAAAATTCAAAATTCATCCATTTTTTGCATTACTACTTTCTGCTATATGTTATGGGTTTATAACAGGAATGGATGCCGAGCTTATTGTAGATTCCATTAACATTGGTTTTGGTGATATTCTAGGTAAGATCGGTTTGATTATACTCTTCGGCGTAACCATAGGAACAATTTTAGAAAAGTCGGGTGGAGCTATGGTCCTAGCTACGCGCATAGTAAACTTGATAGGAGAAAAATCCATTCACCTAGCGATGATGCTAACAG
>JBARUM010000240.1:0-7786 GCA_049645725.1 Maribacter sp. | reverse complement strand
TTGCAGTTTCCAAGTTCAGCTCGTAAACCGTTTCTGCTACGATAGTCATTTCAACAGTCTCAACCTTAACTTCAGCGGTGTTGTTCTGAGCCTGAGCGGCCGTTCCGATGAAGAAGATAAAGAAGATAGTTGCTATTGTTTTCATGACTTGCGTTTGTTACACTATTATAACGGGGGCAAGTGTATTCTGGAGGGTGGTCGTTCGCCGAAAAACCCTTATTACTCGGTATCTGACATAAGTTCGGTCTAAGTGCGGAAATCAATCGGTGAACGACACATACCCTAAAAACACCTTACCGGAAAAAGGTGTAGATGAACGGTAAATCAGGATTCTATTTTAAGCAAAAGATTGGGGTCAGGACAATTTTCACGATAAAAACTCAAAGTTTCTTGAGAACAAACCCCTGGATAGTCCCCAAAATAATCTTTTATATCCCTAATTATTTGAAAATGGAGATGAGGTGCGTAATTTACATTAATATCTGGAGTTCCTAAACTTCCCAATATTTCACCTTGGTTAAAAGACTTGCCAACAGCTAACCCTTCCAAAGAGGTCAAAGACAAATGGCCGTACAGCGTATAAAAAAGGTTACTATCAACTTCATGACTTAAAATAATTGTAGGACCATAATCCCCAACAGTACTGTTGTTCTTAAAACTATGAACCGTGCCATTAACAGGGGTTAAGACTTTAGTATGGGCCTGGCACCAGTAATCTATACCTAAGTGTATATTTCTAGATGCTTCGGTGGGATTTGAAAAACTTACTTTATCGCTATATAAGTCTCGCTTTTCCATATAACCTCCATAGGCAATATGCCCCCCGCATTCTACAAGTACCTCATCAATATAAGACTGACAAATATCTGGATTTGTAATATCCAAAGTTTTTAAATGTGGATTATCAGTGGACAGGTCAATTGGGACATATGATCCCATTGGAATGGATGCATCCAAAATAGGAACGGGACTTTGGTAAAGGGAAATCAATTTATTTTCTAAAGCGTTCATGCTACAAAAATAGGGTTAGATTCTATTTCATTAACATTTTTTAACCCTTTGTAGCGTAAGTACTTTGTAAATTGCCTACAAATTGCTAAAAGAAAATAAGATGAAACAAATAAGATTTACTGTTTTGGCATTTGCAGCATTATTTGCCACCAGTTGTCAATCCAGCACCAAAAAGAATACGACTGCAGAAACTGCCGAGATTGAATTAGAGGAAATACAGGAAGCACAAAAACTTACCGCACAAGAATTAAGCAGATATGAGACCGCCTATTTTGCTAGTGGCTGTTTCTGGTGTGTAGAAGCTATTTTTGAAAGCGTAAAAGGGGTTAAAGAAGCCGTATCAGGATATTCTGGAGGCAAGGAAGATAATCCCACCTATGAAATGATCGGTTACGGAAAAACTACCCATGCAGAAGCAGTAGAGGTATATTATGATCCTAAAGTAATTTCTTTTACGGCCTTGGTACAAGTATTTTTTGGTTCACACGACCCAACTACATTAAACCAACAAGGACCGGATCGTGGAACGCAGTATAGGTCAATTGCTTTTTATAAAAACGAAGAGGAGAAGAAAATAATTGAAGGTTATATTCAAGCCTTAAAAGACCAGAATGTTTATGACGGTGAACCGATTACCACAGAGGTAACCAAATTTGAGAAATTCTGGAAAGCTGAGGAATACCACCAGGATTATGAAAAAAAGAATCCGAACAATTCATACATCCGCAACGTATCCATACCTCGGCTAAATAGATTTAAACAGAATTTTGGAGACTATTTAAAGGGTGATCTTCACTAAAATATTTCACAATAAATTAGTATATTAAAGCGCCCTATTGGGCGCTTTTTTATTATCAAAAATCTTAAAAAGATAATCGATGACCAATTTAGTTAAAAGAACAATAACCACTATTACATTATCACTAGGTTGCCTTATAATATTTGTTAGTTGCAATCAAGAGCCAAAAGACGATACTCCTTGGCTTTCCTTATTTGATGGTGAGACCTTAACGGGCTGGACACAATTAGGAGGAGATGCAAATTATGCCGTTAGGGATAATAGCATTGTGGGAAGTACAGTTCACAATACCCCAAATTCCTTTATGACCACGGAAAAAATGTATGACGATTTCATATTAGAATTAGACTACAAAGTAGATTCTACAATGAACTCTGGCATACAGATTAGAAGTAATAGTTTTCCTCATTATCAAAACGGACGGGTACACGGCTATCAAATTGAAATAGACCCATCAGACCGTGCTTGGAGTGCAGGGATTTATGATGAAGGAAGACGAGGGTGGTTGAATCCCCTAAAGGATAATCCTTCAGCTCAAAAAGCATTTAGACAAAATGATTGGAACCATTACCGTATTGAAGCCATAGGAGATACGATAAAGACTTGGATAAATGATGTTCCGGCCGCCCATCTCATTGATGATAAAACAGCAGAGGGTTTTATTGCTTTACAAGTTCATAGTATAGGCGAAGATGATAAAGAAGGAACAGAAATAATTTGGAAGAATATCAAAATCCTTACTGATAGTCTATCTAAATACACACGCAAAAGCCCTCTTGCCCCTATAGTATTTCAGAACACCCTGGGATTAACTGAAATCCAACGAGGCTGGAAAATGCTTTGGGACGGTAAAACCACTGAAGGGTGGCGAGGTGCCAGATTGGACGAATTTCCGGAAAAGGGATGGGAAATAAAAGATGGTGTCCTATCGGTATTGGCATCGAATGGAGGCGAATCGGAAGCTGGTGGTGATATTGTTACAAAGGAAAAATATGGGGATTTTGAATTAATGGCTGATTTTAAAATTACCGAAGGCGCCAATAGTGGAATTAAGTATTATGTGGATACCGACCTAAACAAAGGACCCGGTTCTTCCATAGGCCTTGAGTACCAAGTTTTGGATGATGCCAGACATCCAGACGCCAAATTGGGAAATCATGAAGGTAGCAGAACAGCGGCTTCTCTCTATGACTTGATTAAAGCCGATGAAAATAAACACATGAATCCTATTGGAGAATGGAATACAGCTCATATCATATCTAAGGACAATCATGTTGAACATTGGTTAAATGGTATGAAAGTCTTGGAATATGAGCGTAAGAGTGATGATTTTAAAAAATTAGTTTCTGAAAGCAAGTATGTAAAATGGCCCAATTTTGGTGAATCGGAAACGGGACACATTCTATTACAGGACCATGGAGACCTAGTATCATTCAAAAACATAAAAATCAAACCAATTACGAATCAATAGCCCATGAGCACTAGAAGACAATTTATTAAGAAAACTGCTGCTGGTTCGGCGGCTGTCTCACTTGGAGGTCTAATACTACCTCAAAAATCTTTTGTAGGAATTTTAGGGTTCAGTGACCAAATAAATTGTGCAATTATTGGAGTTCGTAGCCGTGCAAAAGCTCATGTGAAAGCAATTCACAAAGATGCTAACGCAAAAATAATTTACAATTGCGATGTGGATGATACCATTATTGCTGAACATAATGTCTGGTGTCAAAAGACTATTGGCTATGTTCCTAAGGTTGAAAAAGATTTTAGAAAAATACTTGAGGATAAGAATGTGGACGCAATCTTTATCGCTACCCCTGAGCACTGGCACGCGCCTATGGCTATTTTGGGCTTAGAAGCGGGAAAACACGTTTATGTAGAGAAACCTTGTAGCCACAACCCCCATGAAAATGATTTGTTGGTGGCCGCACAAAAGAAGTATGGAAAAAAAGTGCAAATGGGTAATCAGCAACGTTCAGCCCGAACATCTATTATGGCCATAAAAGAAATAAAAGAAGGTATTATAGGCGATGTACATAAGGGTGAAGCTTATTATTCCAATAATCGCGGTTCTATTGGTGTTGGTAAACCAATAGCTGTTCCTACCACTTTAGACTGGGAGCTTTGGCAAGGACCTGCGCCACGAAAAGAATATAAAGATAATATTCATCCCTATAACTGGCATTGGTTCCGCAATTGGGGGACAGGAGAAGTACACAATAATGGTACACATGAAATAGACATATGCAGATGGGCTTTAGGGGTAGATTTACCACAAAGTGTAACCTCTTTTGGAGGAAAATATACGTATGAAGATGACTGGGAATTTGTGGACAACCAACAAGTAATCTATAAGTTTGCCGGAGATAAGTTTATAACGTGGACAGGGCATAGTAGAGGTGTGATAAAACCAACGCGACCTGGGCGCGGAATAACTATCTACGGCAGCAAGGGATCCATTCAGTTAGATCGAAATTTTTATCAATTATATGACCTACAAGGTAATTTATTGAAAGAGGAATTGGAAGGTGCAGAAAGTGCTACAACAAATACTCGTGGTGAAGGAGGATTGGATGTAAATCATGTAGGTAATTTCTTTGATGCCATTAGAAAAGATACGAGTCTGCATGCAGATATAAAGGACGGTAGTATTTCTACAATGCTCTGCCATCTGGGTAACATGGCCCAGGACGCCGGGGAAATGCTAAAAATAGACTCAAATACAGGAAAAATATTAAACAATGATAAGGCTATGCAATCCTGGAAACGTGAGTACGAACCTGGTTGGGAACCCAAACTATAAACCATATTGTCTGGATATTATATGAATAGGAGAAGTTTTGTAAAAAAAACAGGGCTAGCAACTGTTGCCGCAGCCTCTACAGGCACTTTGTTAGCAACTGACTTTAGTTCTAAGAGTCCGTTGGAAACCCTGAATATTGCTGTAATAGGCACTGGAGATAGAGGTGGCGGACTTATTCCGTTTATTAATGAAATTGAAAATTTTCAAGTGCTTACTTGTTGTGACAGTCTGCCCTTTAGACTGGACAACGGGCTTAAGAAAGCTAATGGAACGGCCACAGGTTTTAGGGATTATAGAAAGCTTTTAGACAATAAGGATATTGATGCCGTATTGATCGCCACACCATTTAGCACCCACTCTAAAATTGCCATGGATGCCCTAGATGCAGGTAAACATGTTTATTGTGAAAAAACATTGGCCAAAGGTTTTTTTGGTATTCAGAATTTAGTAGCTAAGGCCAAGACCAATTCAAAAACTTTTCAAACGGGGCATCAATACCATAGTTCGCGATTATATACACATGTAGTTGAGCTTATTAAAAATGGTAAAATCGGTAAAATAGCGGCTATTGAGTGTCAATGGAACAGAAATGGGGATTGGCGTAGGCCCGTACCTAGTCCAGAATTGGAAAAGGCAATCAATTGGCGGATGTATAGGGAATTTTCTGGTGGTTTGGTCGCTGAACTTTGTTCGCATCAATTAGATTTCTCCAATTGGGTACTGGACGCTCTGCCCGAAAAAGTAATGGGTGTTGGAGGAATAGATTATTGGAAAGATGGAAGGGAAACCTATGACAATATTCATTTGCTCTATACATATCCAAATGGAGTAAAAGCCAAATTTACGTGCCTTACCAGCAATGCCTTGGACGACTATAAAATAAAAGTCATGGGAGATAAGGGAACTATCATTTTGGATTACGTAAAAGCATGGTTTTACCCGGAGGGTAGTTATAAAAAAGAAATCGGAGAAGTAGATGGCGTTTCAGGAGCTACGGTTAACTGGGAACAAGGCAAAGGCATACCCATAGAGGTTAATCACTCAGACCCAAGCAAGCAGGCTTTAATAGACTTTAAGGATAGCGTCGTAAATAATACCCAACCAATTTCTAACCTGATTTCAGGAGCAAGGACGGCGGCTTGCGTACAAATGGGTCTCGATGCAATGCGTCAGGAAAAAATAGTCTATTGGAATAATGATTTAATGCTCTAACACCCTATTCCTAAAGTTATTCTATATTCTCCTTAAAGATGTAAATCATTTGAGTGCTAAAATCCTACATAAAGTAAGAAATTACTATATTTATTAGTGCAAACCCCAAATTTGTGACTTATGAAAAATGTTTTTTCTACGCTCTTTGCTGTACTTTTCCTTTGTTGTAATACTGTAAAAAAGAAGCAAGACACTTCTGTTCTAGAGGTTGCTTATATTGAGAAAACCCCTACCCTAGATGGCAAGGCCACGGAAAGTTTTTGGAATTTAATTGATTGGCAACCTTTAGACCAAAATTGGATGGGCGGACCCTACGACTACGAAGATTTTAACGGTAGATACAAACTTGCCTGGAATGAAAAAGGCCTCTATTTGATGGCGGAAATTACAGATGACATCCTTTTAGATAAAACTAAAGACCCCTTAAAACTTTGGTGGAATGATGATTGCCTAGAAATTTTCATTGACGAGGATAATTCCGGTGGGCTACATCAATATAATCACAATGCTTTTGCCTATCACGTTGCAATTGATGGCAACGTGGTGGACTTGGCGCCAGATAAAACGCCCAAATTATACAATGAACATGTGCGTTCCGTACATACAACAGTAGATAATTTAACTACTTGGGAACTGGCCATAAAGGTATTTGATGAGAGTTTTGTAGACGGTGTCACTCGTTCACAAGTTACGCTTAAAGAGCATAAAAAGATTGGATTTGCTCTTGCCTATTGTGATAATGATAGTAGTCCGGAGAGAGAGAATTTTATAGGTTCGGTTTTTGTTCCGGGAGAGGATAAAAATCAAGGTTGGATAAATGCTGATATTTTTGGGACATTAGTTCTTAAAAAATAGTTATTGAACAACAACGTCACTATAATCAGATGTAATTATAATAGAACGCCCACTATTGCTTTTTAAGTGAAAACCTTTGTGAACCGTCGTACTTCCATTTTTTGTTTGATTAAGTTTTAATCCAACAGGAGTACTTAGCCTAGAAGAATTCCCTTTAACATAAATCGTGGTAGCGACAGATGGCAGTTTTAAGTTTAACTCGGCGTTTCTTAGGGAAACGTCCAATTCCTCAAAGTCATTACCAACAGATATAATACGTAAAGGGCCAAAATCATTCTTTATAAAAGCCTTCTTCAAAAGTTTATCTATTGTCACATCGGAAGAAGTTGCCCTTAATTGAAGATCCAACACTTCGGCCAGTGATACATCTTTGGAATAATTGGTCTGTAATTGTCCATAGTTCCATTTTTTAACTTTTACAGGAGAATAAGAGGCAGAAACATTGGTTTTATCACCGTCAATAATCGTAGCCCAAAGGCTTGAATGCGAAAGTGTCGCATTCAAATTCTTGGTGTTTTCCGCCAATTTTACCTCCCCATGTCTTACGTTCATTTTTAATCGGGTAGATTTTGGCATTTTTATCTTTATAACTTTTTTTATCTTATAATTTCTATGCTCGCCGCCAGAGGAAAAATAAAAAATATTAGGAGCAGTATGTAAGCTATCCGTTCTATAAAATAGTGCTCTGGCAGAATCCTGTGTAAATCTTCCCCGTTCTCTTGCCTCGGCCAGTCTTTCCCTATGCTCAGCTCTTTCTGCATTTCTTTTCTCTGTCATTTTTTCACGTTTCGCCATAAGCTCATCCCTTTCTTTTTCATGTTGTTCCATGCGCTTTTCCAGTTCCTCCGCCCGTTTTTCAATACGTTCCCCCCATTCTTCAAGTCGTTTTTGATGCTCTTTATCAAAGCTTTTCTCAAAATCTTTTTGCCACTTTTTCATATATTTTTCACCATCTTTCTTATACTCATCATAATCAAATTGAAAACCTCTGGCTATTGGCAAAGGCGGCATTTCAACAATCTCTGGAAATGGTGCTATTTCTGGTATTTCCATTACGAAAGAAGAAATTTCAGGGATTTCTATATCTAAATCTCCAAAATTAAAGT
>JBARUM010000239.1:0-4297 GCA_049645725.1 Maribacter sp. | reverse complement strand
GCCCAAAATGACTCCGGGAAAGCAAAGAGGAGTGCCAGTAAAAGTTCCTTTTAGTTTGCCTATAAATTTTAAGCTGCAATAATTATAAAAGCCCTTCATACAATGTATGAAGGGCTCTTGTTTTAAGATAAAAATATCCTAGTTAAGTTCTTCTTCTATTTCCTCAACAATACTAACGACCTGAGTTTTTATGTCCTTTGCGTCAGCTTTAAAAGCTTCAATTTTAGATTTTACCTCTTCCTCAGTTCCTTCTAAAACTTGTTCAGAAACGGTTTCTTTACCGTTTTCCAGAACTGTTGTGGTAATTACCGCCGTTGTAAGTCCCTCATCATTTTTATCCATTTTTACCTCAACACTTTTCTGAATTTGATTTTCAACAACTTCAGTATCATATTTTTCTTGGTTATAAGCCGTCATCGTATCTCCGCTCATAGCGATACTCGGCGCAATAACCAAAGCAACAACGGACATTAATTTCAACAAAATGTTCAAGGAAGGACCGGATGTATCTTTAAATGGATCACCAACAGTATCTCCAACTACCGCCGCTTTGTGAGCGTCAGTGCCTTTACGACCATCAGATTCAATCATTTTTTTAGCGTTATCCCAAGCACCACCTGCATTCGACTGAAAAATAGCCATTAAAACACCAGCTGATGTAACACCTGCCAAAAGGCCGCCTAACATTTCTGCTCCGCCAATAAAACCAACTGCTACAGGCACGGCAATAGCCAAAAGACCAGGCAATACCATTTCCTTAATAGAAGCTTTCGTGGAAATGTCAACACATTTGTCATACTCTGCATAACCATCGGCAGCATCAAAAATAGCACGTTGCTCCGGCGTTGCTTTGGACATATCGGCATCCACTGCTTTCATTACTTCTAAAGCAGCCTTTAACTGTGGAATATCCCTGAACTGACGTCTAACCTCTTCAATCATTGCCATTGCCGCACGACCTACAGCATTCATTGATAATGCCGAGAATACAAAAGGAAGCATAGCTCCTACCAATAGTCCTGCCATGACGGTAGGTTTGGAAACATCAATAGAACTAACGTTGGCAACTTTCATAAAAGCCGAGAACAAGGCTAAAGCAGTTAATGCGGCCGAAGCGATCGCAAAACCTTTACCAATAGCGGCCGTTGTATTACCAACAGCATCCAATTTATCCGTGCGCTCACGAACTTCCGGGTCTAATTCCGCCATTTCAGCGATACCACCGGCATTATCGGAAATAGGCCCATAAGCGTCAACTGCCAATTGGATACCTGTATTCGCCAACATTCCTACCGCCGCGATAGCGATACCGTAAAGACCTGCAAAATGATGTGATATTAATATTGCTGCAGCAATCAATAGGATAGGAATCATAGTAGACATCATACCTACTCCCAAACCAGCTATAATATTTGTGGCAGCTCCCGTTTCTGATTGACGAACTATAGAGTTTACGGGTTTTGTTCCTGTACCCGTGTAATATTCAGTAATCTTACCAACACCAAGACCGGCAATCAATCCTGCTAGGGTTGCAAAGAAAATACCATTTGCACCGCTAGGAAGACCTTCAACAGATTCTGGAATTAAAGCTTGAATAATAAACCATGAAGCTATTACCATAAGACCTGCAGAACCAAATTCTCCAATATTCAATGCGGTTTGAGGATTACCGCCATCTTTGACACGAACAAAGAAAGTTCCGATGATGGACATGATAATACCAACAGCTGCCAATACCAAAGGAAGGTATACAGCTCCTAAGCCAGCAAACTCCGGTGTAATTATAAATGCTCCAAGAACCATGGTTCCTATAATAGAGCCAACATACGATTCGAATAAATCCGCTCCCATACCTGCAACATCACCCACGTTATCACCAACATTATCTGCAATCGTAGCCGGGTTTAAAGGGTGATCCTCAGGGATTCCCGCTTCCACCTTTCCTACCAAATCTGCTCCAACATCCGCAGCTTTTGTGTAAATACCACCACCAACACGTGCAAAAAGAGCTATAGAAGATGCTCCTAAAGAGAAGCCAGAAAGTACATTTAATACCAGTCCAAGATTATCGGCACCTGGCCATATATTTTGATAAATCATAAACAATCCGCTAAGTCCTAGAACACCTAGACCAACTACACCCAATCCCATTACAGCACCACCTGCAAAAGCAACCTCTAAAGCTTTACCTAAAGACGTTTTCGCCGCCTGGGTAGTTCGTACGTTTGCTTTCGTGGCAACGCGCATTCCAATAAATCCTGCCAAGGCCGAACATATAGCACCGACGATAAAAGAAAGTGCCACCATACCATTGGAGCCAACTTCATTACTTCCTTTGAAATACAATAAAACTGCAACGGCAATCACAAAAATTGAAAGTATTTTATACTCTGCTTTTAAGAAAGACATAGCGCCATCCGCTATATTCTTTGCAATTCTAGACATTTTTGCATCTCCTTCATCTTGTTTTCCAACCCACATGTTTTTAATGAATACGAAGACAAGAGCTAAGACGCCGAATGCCGGTAAATAGTTTACAATTAATTCCATTTGTTAGTTTATTTATAGTTTTTTTAAGCGGGTGCTAAAGTAGTAAAATAGAACAGAATAAAAAAAGCCACCTTACAATAAAGTAAGGTGGCTATAAATTAAGAATCAGATGCTTAAATTGTGAAAGTTCGCTTCTTTTTATGATCGCTGTTGTCGTAACGCGCAACACACTCGTGGTATATTTTAACAGCCTCTTCGGCATTACCCCAGCCTCCTGTATCTACCTTTTTCTTTTCCAAATCCTTGTACACCTGGAAAAAATGTTCAATTTCTTTTAGTCTGTGTGGATTTAAATCGCTTATGTCATCCCTTTTACTCCAAATAGGGTCAGAAACGGGTACACAGATTATTTTTTCATCGGGTCCTTTTTCATCAGCCATATGAAACACTCCAATCGGTTTTACCTCCATAACCACCATGGGATAGGTAGGTTCTATTCCCAAAACCAAAACATCCAAGGGATCTTTATCCAAGGCCAACGTTTCTGGCACAAAACCATAATCTCCAGGATACATCATAGAGGAGAATAAAGTTCTATCGAAACGAATCTTATTCAACGTAAAATCATATTCATACTTATTTCTACTTCCCTTTGGTATTTCTATCAATACATCAAAAGTTACTTCCTCCATTTTCAAAAAATTTTAAATAAATTACCAATACGTATCCGAACGCTTTTCGTTCTCTTTAATTGTCTCTATCAGGGAACCTAAAAATTAAAACCGAAAGTTCCTGTAATACCAAAAGCCCTAGCGTCTGGGTTATCCAAATAATTACCCCGGAAATTAAAATCTATTCGAAAAATTTTAAAAATGTTACCCACTCCTAACGAATATTCATAAGATATTCTATCCGAAGGTGAACGTAATGGCGTATTTATAGTGGCCGGCGCACTCAACGCTATGTTCTCATCTGAAAGGCTGCCCCATACTCCCCGTAGCCCAATAATTTCTCTTAAATTCAATTTACGTAAAAAAGGAACCCTAGAAAATAATCTCCCATTAAAATTGTGTTCCAAATGTACCGCCGCATATGTATCCGTTACAAATTCATAAAAATCAAGATTGGGAAATGTACCATAATTGGTGAAAAAGGTCTGGTTTCCAGGTACAACACTCAACAGACCTAAAGGTACCTCCCCAAAAGTCTTGCCTAATTCAATAGTGCTTAATAGCCTACCAAGACCTCCAAGTTGCCAAGGCTGGCTATAAGAAAATTGTAGCTTGCTATAGTTAAAATCGCTATCTAAAAAGCCTTCTATTCCTTTGGTGAAATTTAAAAGTAACGTGCTATAAGTATCATTTACATCTCTGCGTTCCACTCCATATCCAATGGTTTTTTTTCCGGGAGTGTATATAAGTAGGGTATTGAAGTCGAATTGTCGTATTTCCGATGAGACTCCCGTTGGCGAATCAGCATCTATATAATCTAAACTAAAATCATTTGGCAATGCAGAACTTAAGGTACGGAATGTACCGCCAACGGAAACCCTGAAATTGGTCAGTGGTTCAATTTCGATATTAAGCGCACTTAAATTTATATTTGTCAATCTATTGTTTGCACCCACTGTTAGTAAGGATGAAGATGCCACACTCCTACCCAAAACATCATTAGTGGCCGTTAGGCTCACCCCTAGTTGTTCAATATCTCTTCTATTTCCTCCAGAAATGACGAGTCTACTCTTTTGGTCTATCAAAAACTTACCAGAAATACCATGTTTAATTTTCTGATCCGTGAAGCCATAAGC
>JBARUM010000238.1:0-2231 GCA_049645725.1 Maribacter sp. | reverse complement strand
ACCCAAATCTGATACCCTTGAGCCGTGAATACCGTTCCATTTCGTAGGTTGTCCGGTGTACGTTCGGTATGTGAAACACCTTTTCCGGCCACCATCCAATTTACGGAACCGGGTTGAATGCGCTGTTTGGTTCCCAGGCTGTCCTCGTGCATAATTTCACCTTCCAACATAAATGTAAGCGTAGAAAGGCCAATATGTGGGTGTTGGTCTACATCTATGTATTTATTGGGTCCCAGTGTCGTAGGCCCCATATGGTCAATAAATATAAAAGGACCTATCATCCTTTTTTTACGGAAAGGAATTAACCGTCCTACTAAAAAATCTCCTATATCCCTGCTGCGTTCTTCTATGATTAACCCGATATTTGACATGCTGTGCTTTTTGATAAATTTACGATAATCAATAAAAGAATAAAATTGAAAAAAAGAAGAATCGTCATAGGTATTGTGCTCCTTAGTATTGGTGTATTAGTTTGGGGCAATTATCCAAAATTGAATATTATTTCAGGTTTTGCCTCTAAAAATATGGCCTCGACGCATTTTATAAGTGGTCGGCTATATTCAGAAATCAGTGAGAGCGATAATGACATGCCATTGATTAAAATGGCCGAAATAGAAAAGGTCATCGGGAACAATGTCACCAGTTCCGTTTTTGGACTTATGGAGCGTGAAACCATCTGCAGGGATGGTCTTGGATGTGTTTTGATTAATGAATCATATGATAAGAATCAACCACTTCTAAAGCCAAAAAGAACCCAATTGAAAAACAACCTTCCTTTTCCTTTTGGTAACAACGGTATTAAGGACACTGTTTTTGATAATGTGGACTACGAACAATTGAACAAGGCCATGGAATTTGCATTTTCTGACTATGAAAAACAGAAAACGAGAACCGTGCTCATTGCCTATAAAAATGAACTTTTAACAGAAAGATACATCGAAGGTTTTTCTGAAGAAACACCCATTTTAGGATGGTCCATGACCAAAAGTGTGTTAGCCACCCTATACGGCATATTGGAACATCAAGATAAAATAAGTCTAGATTTAAAGCCCTTTTCGGAAGAAATACGGATGAAGAACCTGAAGAACAGCATTACAATAAACCATTTGCTGCGCATGCAGAGCGGGTTGGAATGGGATGAGGATTATGCTTCAATTTCAGATGTGAATAAGATGCTTTTTCTAGAAAGCGATATGACTAGACCACAGGCTTTAAAACCGGTGATTGCAGAACCTACGGAGGTATGGAACTATTCCTCCGGTACTACAAATTTGTTATCCGGTATTTTAAGGAATCAGTTTAATGGGCATCAATCGTATCTGGATTTTCCATATTCAGATTTAATCGATAAGATAGGAATGCACTCTATGCTAATTGAAACTGATATGAGCGGAAACTACATAGGCTCTTCTTACGGATGGGCCAATACCCGTGATTGGGCAAAATTTGGACTATTATACCTAAACAAAGGTAATTGGAACGGTGAACAGTTGTTTTCTCCTTCTTGGTCGGATTACGTATCCAAGCCTACTAAAAACTCGGACGGAGTTTATGGTGCCCATTTTTGGTTGAATGCCGGTGGGAAGTACCCCGATGTGCCTAGAGATATGTATTCCGCTAACGGATTTCAGGGTCAGCGTGTATTCATTATTCCTTCAAAAGAATTAGTAATCGTACGCACGGGACTGGCCAATGATGGCGATTTTGAAATTAATACCTTCCTAAGTGAAGTCTGTAAAGCGATAAAATAGATTGGTTTAATACCCAATAAGTAGGTTTTTTCTTATATCACCACAAAATAGGATAGATTCACCACAAGTTTGCCTTAACTCACAACAATAGTTTCAATTTATGTAGGTCTCACTTTACATTTACAGTGTTATTAAAAACGAATTAATTTTTTTTCATTTTCATATAGTGTTCTCGTAAAAGAGTCTGGTCTTTAATGATCGGACTCTTTTTAGATTTAAAGTAGTTCGTAATGTTTTGATCACTTTTCGTACATATTCTTATTCAAGCCCCAATACTGTGGCCATGATAAAATTAAAAATATAAATGGCTATTAGTAATACTTTAAATAGATATAACATATTAATTCCAGACGGAGAACATAACTATGTCAGGAGTATATTAAATTGTCTTTCAGAGGCTAAAGGACTGAAGATATTCGTAATGTCCAATAGAAAACATAGCCCCATTAATTATTCCAGATTTATCCACAAATATATTTA
>JBARUM010000237.1:0-4079 GCA_049645725.1 Maribacter sp. | reverse complement strand
GGCCGTAGGGTTTTGAAGAATTTCCAGGTTCAATTTCACTAAGGGGTGGAGCTTAGTTAGTCCGCCTACCGTACCAACGGCCAATGGTAATTCTATCCAAAACCTGAAAATACCATCCTTTACATCGGCATGTGTAAGGCTACTGTATGTCCCACCTTTGGACGCGTATGCGTGTACTCCGGCTTCAATGGCCCTAAAGTCGTTTCCCGTTGCAAGTACGACCGCATCTATACCGTTCATAATACCTTTATTATGGGTCACTGCTCGGTAAGGTTCTATTTTTGCTATGGCCACTGCCCTAACCATTTTCTCTGCAAATAGTTTTGGAGAAACCTCAGGAGAAAGATTTAACTCCTCCACAGGACAGCTTACTTCTGCTCGAACGGTGCAATTGGGAACATAGTTGGAAAGTATACTCATAACTACCTCTATCTCCCTTTCCTCATTGGAAAAATCAGTATAGGTAAGCGCTTCTGATTTTAATGTCGTTGCAAATTGTTCCAAACAACTATTTATGAAATTTGCTCCCATAGCATCTTTTGTCTCAAACGTACAATGCAATTGATAATATGAGGGTAAATCTTTGGTTTTGTTCCTAAGTTCTATCCCAGAAATACCGCCCCCTCGTTTGGACATGCTTTCTGTTAGCGATTCGACCTCATTAAATAGTTGTGGTTTTACTACATCAAAAAACCGTTCTAATTTGTTGTGATCTCCGTTGAATATAAAATGAACTTGCCCCACCTTTTCGGTTCCCAGTACTTTGGTCTTAAAGCCACCTTTGTTCAACCAGAATTTTGCAGCTTTGCTTGCGGCGGCCACTACCGAACTTTCTTCAATAGCCATTGGAATTGCGTATAGTTTCTCATTAATTAAGAAATTTGGTGCAATGCCCAGAGGCATGTATAAATTGGTTAGTGTATTTTCTATAAACTCATCATGCAACTGTTGTAGTTTCACATCCGAGTTCCAATAAGTTTCAATGATTTTTTTGGACTGATTCGGGTTTTTAGAATAGTGGGAGGCTACCCAATCTATTTTTCTTTCTTTGGAGAGTTTTGAAAAACCACCTATTGGTTTTGTCATGAATTTGTAGTTTGTACCAATACTGGCCGCTATTAGAAACGGTAAGAGGCAATTTGAGTATGGATGAATATATTCAAAGGTAAAGATAAGGATATTGGCTTTATTCAAAATAGCTCTTGGACCTTCGTTCCTATTAAGCTCTTTTTCATAACAATCCGTGGTTTTTTACGGAAATAGTGGTAAACTTGAAAGACTTAACAATTTTTAGGTTTTTATGAAGAAAATATACGCTTTGACGGTTTTTATAGTGTTTTTTTATTCTTGGGTTAATGCACAAAAAAGACAGATAACGGTTGAATCTATTTACTCTGATGAATTTAAAACATCCGGGTTAGATGAATTGCATTCTATGAAAGACGGTAAGCAATATACCGTACTGAACAAAAATCCTGGTTCTGGAATAACTTCTATAGATGTCTACGACTACAGGACACAAGAAAAAACCGGAACACTGGTCTCGTCAAAGGATTTGGCTGGGATTATTGATTTTACCTCTTACCAATTTAGTGACGATGAATCCAAGATTTTACTTGCTACAGAAGTTGAGGCTATTTTTAGAAGATCAACCCTAGGCGTTTTTTACGTCTATGATATTGCATCGAAAAAATTAACCAAAATAAGTGATTTAAAGATTCAAGAACCAACATTATCTCCAAATGGTGAAAAAGTTGCGTATGTATATAGTAATAATCTTTTTCTTATGGATTTGGGAACCGGAGAAACTCAGCAGGCTACCACTGACGGCTTTAAGAATAGAATAATTAATGGAGTAACGGATTGGGTCTATGAAGAGGAGTTTTCTTTCGTGAGGGCTTTTGAATGGAATTCCAATGGCACTAAAATTGCATTCTTGCGATTTGATGAGACCGAGGTGCCTCAATTTTCTATGGATGTTTACGGGACTAATAAGTATCCAAGTCAATATGTCTTTAAATACCCCAAGGCAGGGGAGGAGAATGCAAAGGTAAGTTTGCATTTGTATGATGTGTCGTCCAATACTATTACTGATATAGATTTAGGGGAGGCATATTATGTGCCAAGAATCAAATGGATGAATGACCCAAACTTTTTGAGTGCACAGACCATTAATAGACATCAAAACTATTTGCAGTTAAATAAAATTGATATAAGAAATAATCAAGTTTCCCTTCTATTGGAAGAAAAAGATGAAGCCTATGTAGATATTCATGATAACTTAAATTTTTTAGCTGATGACAGTTTTATATGGACCAGTGAAAAAGACGGATGGAACCATATTTATCTGTATAGTACTGAGGGACAATTAATAAGCCAAATTACGAATGGTGATTGGGAGATAACCAATTATTACGGATATGACCAGAATGAGGATAAGATTTATTATCAATCTACCGAGAACGGTTCTATTAATCGTGGTGTATACAGCATAGAGAGTAGTGGAAAGAATAAAAAGTCGCTCGCTACGGAAAGTGGAAAGAATACGGCATCTTTTAGTGCAGATTTCACTTATTTTATAAATACTTTTTCAAGTGCGACTACACCTCCGGTCTATACCTTGCATAAATCACTATCTGGTAAAAAAGTAAAGGATATCAAGGACAACAAGATGTTATTGGAAAAATTAAAAGGCTATGACATTAGTCCAAAAGAATTTTCCACTATATCAATAAATGGTAATGAGTTGAACATGTATATGATCAAACCATTTGATTTTGACGCTAATAAGGAATATCCATTGCTAATGTACCAATACAGTGGACCTGGCTCCCAGAGTGTTTCCAATAGTTGGATGAACGATAGAGATCTATGGCATCAAATATTAGTGGCTGAAGGTTATGTAGTGGCCTGCGTGGACGGTAGAGGAACTGGATTTAAAGGTAATGATTTTAAAAAAGCAACTTATTTGAATTTGGTTAAATATGAAACCGAAGATCAAATAGCGGCGGCCAAGAAATTAAGTGATTTGGATTATATCAATGAAGACCGAACCGGAATTTGGGGCTGGAGTTTTGGTGGTCATATGTCCACGAACTGTATTTTAAAGGGGAACGATGTTTTTGAGATGGCCATTGCCGTTGCGCCAGTAACTTCCTGGCGTTTTTACGATACCATTTACACCGAGCGTTTTATGCGAACACCGGAGGAGAACCCAAGCGGTTATGATGAAAATTCCCCGTTTAATTATCCTGAACTACTAAAAGGAGATTATCTTTTGGTACACGGTTCCGGAGATGACAATGTGCATGTACAAAATACCATGCGTATGATAGCGGCATTGGTGCAGGCCAACAAGCCTTTTGACTGGGCAATTTATCCTGATAAAGCACATAGCATAAGGGGGGGTAATACAAGAATTCATCTTTTTAATAAGCTTACCAACTTTGTGAAAGAAAAATTATAACCGAGAACTAAGTTCTAGAAAACCGATAAAATTATGACAAATACAAAACCAGCATATCAAAAAGAGTTGTTTGGACATCCGGTGGGGCTCTACGTTCTATTTTTTACCGAAATGTGGGAGCGGTTTTCTTATTATGGAATGCGGGCGTTATTAACTCTTTACATGACGGCTAAAACTTTGGAGAACGACCCTCAAAGCGGATTGGGTTGGACAACCACAGAGGCTTTGGCCTTGTACGGTTGGTATACGATGTTGGTCTATTTAATGAGTATTCCGGGCGGTTTTATTGCGGACAGGTTAATTGGCCAGAAGAAAGCGGTAACAATTGGAGCTATTCTTTTAACCGCTGGTCATGGTGTTTTGGCAATAGATGCTATTTGGGCCTATTATTGCGGATTAGGCCTAGTTATTTTGGGGGTGGGCATGCTAAAGCCAAACATTTCTACCATGGTCGGGGGATTATACAAGCAGAATGATATTAGACGGGATAAAGGTTTTAGTATATTCTATGTAGGTATAAACTTAGGGTCTTTTACGGCCTCTCTCTCCGTAGGATTGGTGGCAGCGTATTATGGCTGGCATTATGGTTTTGGATTAGCGGGGATAGGAATGT
>JBARUM010000236.1:0-12374 GCA_049645725.1 Maribacter sp. | reverse complement strand
TAATAAATCTGTGTATTCTTCCAAATTTTCCTGTTCTCGTTGTACCTGTACGGAAATAGGTTGACCAATTCTGACCTTAATGGGTCTGTTACGCTGTGACATGACTTGTGAAGGTATCATTGCCGTGCGGAAAACATCACTCCATTTGGATAGCCTATAAAATAATTTACTGTTTTTAGCATGAAAATAAATGGGCACTACAGGAACCTCCGCTTTTCGAATCAACTTTAAAACGGCCTCTTCCCACGGTTTATCCACAATTAGCTTTTCCTCGCGCTGAGTAGATACTTCACCCGCTGGAAAAACACCTAGTGGATGCCCGTCCCTAACATGCAATAATGCATTCTTAAAACCGGCAATGCTACTCCTTGCCCCTTTGTGCTCCTCAAAAGGGTTTACGGGAAGAATGTAGGGTGCCAGGGGAACCATGCGTTGCAACAGAAAATTAGCCATTATTTTGTAATCCTGTCTTTGCGGCAGCATTAATTTCACCAACAAAATACCGTCTATGGCTCCTAAGGGGTGATTACTAATGGTTATGAAAGAACCATCTCTGGGCAATCTTTTAAAATCATCTTCGGGTATGTCATAGTCTATTTCAAAATGCTCTAAAATAGCTTTCGCATACTCCTCGCAGTCTAAATGTGCAATTTTGTCATAAAAACTATTAATGCTAGAAATACGGGTGACTTTCATTAACGACCAACTGATAAAAGTACCTATATAGCCATACTTAGATAAATTAATAGCCTTTGCCACTTCCTTTGCGGTCACTAAACCCATAAACAGAAAAAATTAAAGTGCCGTAAATATAGCAAAAACCCTAGTTGAGCTATTCATTTTAACATTTGAGAAAATGTTCTTCCCTAATTACTTAACAACCAATTGAACGGTCTCTTTCCCACGTTGCTCCAATAATATTTCGTGGCCATTTTGTAGTGATTCTAAAGCTTTTGAATTGAAATGTCTTATGGTATAAAGCGAAACACCTTCATGATGAACTACTTTGAATTTACTTTTTAACTGGTTCAATAATTGTTGTAGACCACCAAACTTATTATCCACACAAACTGAAAAACTAATGGCAGAATTCTGAATTAAATCCACCTTCATTTTATGCTCATGAAAAAGTTTGAAAAGTTCACTTATGCTATCCTCTACTATAAAAGAGAAATCCAAAGATGACAATTTCATCAAAACTTGATTTTTTTTGACGATAAAACAGGGAACTTCTGGCTCTATACCAACTCCTTTCCCTACCGTTGTTCCATTTTCCATTGGGTTTAAAAAGGACTTCACATGTAGTGGTATTTCCTTTCTCTGTAAGGGTTGCAAAGTTTTTGGATGAATAACAGATGCCCCGTAAAAAGCAAGTTCTATGGCCTCCCGATAGGATATATTATTTAATAATTGGGTATCTTTAAAATATCTTGGATCTGCATTCAGTACGCCCGGAACGTCTTTCCATATCGTAACGGAATCCGCGTTGAGACAGTAAGCCAAGATTGCAGCCGTATAGTCAGAACCTTCTCTTCCAAGAGTAGTTGTGAAGTTGTTCTCATCACTGCCTAAAAAGCCCTGTGTAATATTTAGGACATTCCTATCAATCTGGGAAATATTCTCCTGTGTCCTTTCCCAAGAAACGGATGTATCCCTGTAGTTGTTGTCAGTTTTTATAAAACTTCTTACATCTAACCATTTGTTTTTAATTTCAATTTCGTTGAGATATGCACTTATAATCTTTGTGGATATTAATTCTCCATAACCCACAACCTGGTCGTATACAAAATTATATTTTGGTGATTTGTTCCATGCCAAAAATCCCTTTACTTCTTCTATTAGAATCTTCACATCCTTGTAGATTTGATGCTGTGGGTTTGGAAACAACTCTTTTAGAATGTTATCGTGATAATCTACCAAAGCATTAATTTTAATAGCTATTTCACTCTTATTATGAAAGTAAGAATCTACAATTGCTTCCATCGCATTCGTGGTTTTGCCCATTGCAGAAATAACTAAAATAGTATTCTCGTGACCCACTTCCTTGAGTACCTTTACCACATTTTTAATTCCATCGGCATCCTTCACAGAAGCCCCTCCAAATTTAAATACCCTCATAAAATCCTGATTATTCCTATTGTGAAGAAACAACTCTATTCTTCAATATTTTTTAAATAATTTTTTATCCCGCTCTCATTCAACTGTACCACATCCCAATCGCGCATTACCAGAGCACCTTTGCCTTCATAAAATTTTATAGCGGGCTCATTCCAGTCCAACACTTCCCAGCTAATTCTTTTAACCCCTAAGCTATTGCCGTATTGCACCACTTTATTCAAAAGCTCTGTACCAAGCCCGCTACCTCGCATTTTTTCTGTGACAATTAAGTCCTCAAGATGAATCACGGGCCCTTTCCAAGTAGAATATCTGGGATAAACCAGTGCCATTCCCACTATAGTATCTAAAGATTCGGCCACAAAGCAATGAAATTTTATGGGTTGGGAAAACCCATCCTTTATAAGATCGTCCAAGGTAACCTCAACTTCATTCGGCTCCTTCTCGAAAACCGCTAATTCCCTAACCAATTCTAAAACTTGGGACATATCTTCCTGCCGCGCTTCTCGTATAGTATAATTCATTATTGTTACAATTATAACACAAAGTTATATATTCTAAAAATGAAAGGCAGCCGAAATCGATATAGTTTCACAAAAAACCCGATATTTGTGCTCAAAATAACCACCTTTTCATGATAAGAAAAAGAAATCAGACACTTGGCGAATTCATAATTGAAAATCAAGATTCTTTCAAATACTCTTCGGGAGAACTTTCAAAACTAATTAATGCCATACGTTTGGCAGCAAAAGTTGTAAACCATGAAGTGAACAAAGCTGGTCTTGTGGATGTAATCGGAGCTGCCGGAGACACCAATATACAGGGTGAAGATCAGCAAAAGCTAGATGTTTTCGCAAACGAAAAATTTATTCAAACCCTAAAGAATAGAGAAATTGTGTGTGGAATCGCTTCTGAGGAAGAAGACGATTTTATCTCTATAAATAGTAATGATGAAAAACATCAGAACAAATATATCGTATTGATAGACCCTCTAGATGGTTCTTCCAATATAGATGTAAATGTATCCGTTGGGACTATTTTCTCTATTTACCGAAGAATAACACCTGTTGGGACACCCGTTACCCTTGAAGATTTTTTACAACCGGGAAACAAACAAGTTGCCGCCGGTTATGTGGTATACGGGACCTCTACTATGCTGGTTTATACCACTGGTGACGGTGTTAACGGCTTTACTTTGAACCCTGCATTAGGTACCTTTTACCTATCCCACCCCAACATGCAGTTTCCGGAAACCGGTAGAATATACTCGGTAAACGAAGGGAATTACATTCACTTTTTACAAGGGGTCAAGGATTATATCAAATACTGTCAACAAGAGGAAGGAGATAGACCTTACACCTCAAGATATATTGGTTCCTTAGTTTCCGATTTTCATAGAAATATGATTAAAGGTGGCATTTATATGTACCCTAAAAGCAGTGTTACAGAGAGTGGAAAACTTAGACTTCTTTACGAATGTAACCCTATTGCCTTTATAGCGGAACAAGCAAACGGATTAGCGATGGGAGGAAAAAACAGAATTATGGATATAGTTCCTACAGAACTTCACCAACGGGTTCCTTTCTTCTGTGGAAGCAGGAAAATGGTTGAAAAGCTTCAAGAATTTTTGGATAAATACCACTAAAAAAGGGAGCTTTCTAGCTCTATTTTTTAGTGGTATTAGTGCTTTAATAGGTAATGATAATCTTCAAAATCTATTTTACCACTGAAAATAGCCACCGATCTTTTTATGGTCTTATCTGCTAGGTCTTCTGAAAAACCCAATCCTATTGCATACTTTTTTAAAAGTCCCATTTCTTCATCATCAATTATATGATCTGCAAAAATAATTCTAAAAAGATCATATAAACGCTCCAGTCTTTTTTCTAAATTTATGGGAGGTTCAATTGGATATTTGTTGGAAGGGTTCATTACCTCTTTGTACTCTTTTTCCGAAATATCCAGTTTAAGGGCAAACCTATCTAATAATGTTTGTTCCTCTTTTGTGATTACTCCATCAGAAGCTGCCAAAGTAGCCAAGGCAGCAAAATGGGCTAAATTTCTCTTGTGTTCACTATTACTGTATAAATCTGTAAATGACATATATTCTAAATTATTTGGACACAAATATAATTTTTTTAGAGGTCATAGTTTATATACTTAACAACTTTGTTTTGGGTTCAAATTTGTAATTTCACGGGGCTATGAAATACCCACTTCTAGAATTTACGGATAAAGGAATCTATTGTAATGCGGCCAAGGTATATCTGGACCCATGGAAACCTGTGAGCAAAGCCATTATTTCCCATGGTCATGCCGACCACAGTCGCTTGGGACATAAACATTACATAACCCACCATAGAAATGTACCTATAATTTCCCACAGGCTGGGAGAAATAAATGTGGTAGGGAAAGAATGGGGAGAAACTTTTAGCATTAACAATGTGAAATTTAGTCTACATCCCGCCGGCCATATTATTGGCTCTTCTCAGATTAGAGTGGAACACAAAGGTGAAGTCTGGGTATTTACTGGGGATTATAAAACAGAAGATGATGGGATTTCCACACCTTATGACCCTATAAAATGTGACACTTTTATAACAGAATGCACTTTTGGTCTTCCTGCTTTTAAATGGCCCCCGCAAGCATCCGTTCTCTCAGACATCAATGAGTGGTGGAGTGAAAATAGGGCCGAGAAAAAAACCTCTGTTTTATTCGGCTATAGTCTTGGTAAGGCTCAGCGCTTATTAAAGTATCTGGATACGGATATCGGAAAAATATATACGCACGGGGCCATTGAAAACATGACACAAGTCCTGCGGCCCTTGGTCGATTTTCCTGAAACCACCTTGATTACCAGAGAAACCAAAAAAGAAGAACTCTTGGGCAATATCGTTCTTGCTCCTCCAAGTGCACATGGCTCAACATGGATTAGAAAAATGGTGCCTTATGTAACCGCATCCGCTAGTGGATGGATGACTTTTCGTGGAGCAAGAAGACGAAGGGCTATTGACAAAGGCTTCATACTTAGCGACCATTGTGATTGGCAAGGACTTTTGGACAATATTGAGGCTACAGGAGCCGAAAAAATTATATGCACGCATGGCTACACGGATATATTTTCGCGCTATTTGAGGGATCAGGGTTACGATGCCCGCACAGAAGAAACGCAATATGGTGAAGAAGAAATAGAGGCGAACACTACTAAGGAGGAGGTTGAAGCATGAAGAAATTTGCAGCCCTTATCAAAGCCCTGGACAGTACGAACAAAACGAACGTAAAAGTCGGTGCATTATCTAATTATTTTAAAAATTCGGACGACAAGGATAAGGTGTGGACCATTGCTATATTATCCCACCGCCGACCACCTAGACCAGTAAATACAACCTTGTTACGAGAATGGGCTTCAGAATTAGCAAATATTCCCCTGTGGTTATTTGAAGAAAGCTATCATATTGTAGGTGATTTGGCGGAGACCATCGCATTGGTAATACCTTCTTCCAAAACATCAACAGAAAAAAGCTTGACCCAGTTTCTTGAGGAAATGATTTCATTAAAGAAGAAATCCGATGACGAAAAAAAAGCCTACCTCTATGACAACTGGAAAGTTCTGGATTATTACGAACGCTTTGTTTTTACAAAATTGATTACTGGAGGTTTCCGTATTGGAGTAAGTCAGAAATTAATGACCAGAGCCCTTTCAAAAGCAACGGAAATCGATGAGGATATTTTAGCCTATAAGTTAATGGGGAATTGGGACCCCAATCAGATAAGCTTTCAGGAACTTATTCTTGAGGAAAATGAAAGCGATTATCTTTCCAAACCCTATCCTTTTTATTTGGCTTATGCCATTGAGGACGAGGTAGAAGGTTTGGGAGATGTTAACGATTGGTCCTTGGAGCATAAATGGGACGGTATACGGTCTCAGGTCATTATCCGAAACGATGAAATATTCGTTTGGAGCCGCGGCGAAGAACTGGTTACCGATAAATATCCTGAGTTCAAAAGCTTCGTCGGTATTGCTCCCAACGGAACGGTAATCGATGGAGAAATACTTCCATTTCCTAAGGGAAGCATCGGCACTTTTAATGACTTGCAAACTAGAATAGGAAGGAAAACGGTTTCAAAATCACTTCTGGAAAAGGTCCCCGTCATTCTCAAAGCGTACGATCTTTTGGAATGGGAAGGTGAGGATATCCGAAACAAACCTTTTAGAAAGAGGAGAAAAAAACTTGAAGAATTATTTGAATCTATAGTCGGTCAGAGTAAAAGTGTGGACTCTGAGCGGAGTCGAAGAGAAATTCCCTTTCACCTCTCAGAAACCATGTATTTTGACTCATGGAAAGAAGTGGCTAAGGAACGGGAACGCTCTCGAGAAATGCATAGCGAAGGATTGATGTTGAAACGCAAGGATTCACCCTATTTGGTCGGTAGAAAAAAAGGCGATTGGTGGAAGTGGAAGGTGGACCCGTTAACAATAGATGCCGTACTCACCTATGCCATGAGGGGTCACGGAAGAAGGACTAACCTGTTTACTGATTATACCTTTGCTCTTTGGGATGAGAACAACGATGGAGAAAAAGAACTTGTAACTTTTGCAAAAGCTTACTCGGGGCTGACCGATGCTGAATTTAGAAAAGTTGATGCATGGATCAAAAAAAACACTCTAGAACGTTTTGGTCCTGTCCGTAGCGTAACGCCCCATCATGTTTTTGAAATTGCTTTTGAAGGTATTGCCCTTTCCAAACGACATAAAAGTGGTGTTGCTACCCGGTTTCCACGGATTTTACGATGGAGAAAGGACAAAACCATCCATGAGGCCGATTCCCTCGACACTATTAAGAAAATGATAGAATAGGGTTTGGTTATGACCAAAGACGAACTTTATCATATCGCAGAATCTTGGTTCCATCAACAAGGTTGGAAACCCTTCCCTTTCCAAAAACAAACCTGGAAGGCATTTTTACAGGGGAAGCATGGACTTTTAAACGCTCCAACGGGGAGTGGTAAAACTTACGCTTTGTGGTTTCCCATTGTTTTAAATTACATAAAACAAAATCCCGATTATAAAAACAACCATAAAAAGGGATTAAAGGCGGTTTGGATAACCCCACTGCGTGCCTTATCGCAAGAAATAAGGCAATCAGCAGAACATGTTACGGCAGATTTGGGTACACAAATGACCGTTGGTATACGAACCGGCGACACCACTACAAAAGAACGTGCACTGCAAAAGAAACAGATGCCGGATTTATTGATTACTACCCCGGAGAGCCTGCAATTATTATTGGCTACTAAAGGCTATGATAAAATTTTTAAGGATTGCAGCGCCATAGTAGTCGATGAATGGCATGAGCTTTTGGGCACTAAAAGAGGTGTTCAAATGGAACTTGCGCTTTCCCGTTTTAAAGTGGTCTCCAAAAAACTCCGTATATGGGGCATCTCGGCTACCATAGGCAACTTGGAACAAGCCCGGGAGGTTTTACTGGGTCCTGAAACTAAGGCCTTGAAAAATTCCGTTATGATCAAAGCGAACATCAAAAAGAAAATTACCGTCAAAAGTATTATTCCAGAAAAGATGGAAACCTTTCCATGGCGGGGACACTTGGGCCTCCATTTGTTGGAATATGTAATCCCCATTATCAACAAGAGTAAAACAACCTTACTTTTCACCAACACCCGTAGCCAATGCGAGATTTGGTTCCAAAAAATATTAGAAAAACATCCTGAATTTGCTGGGGAAATCGCCATGCATCATGGAAGCATTAATAAAGATACCCGGGTATGGGTAGAAAATGCCATCCGCAATGAAGAGCTAAAGGCTGTGGTTTGCACCTCCAGTCTAGATCTTGGGGTCGATTTCGCCCCGGTGGAAACGGTGGTCCAAATCGGTGGTCCGAAAGGAGTGGCCCGTTTCTTACAGCGTGCGGGGAGAAGTGGTCACCGACCCGGAAAAGAAAGTGTCATCTATTTTCTTCCCACCCATGCCATAGAACTGATAGAGGCTTCGGCCCTTCAAAAAGCAGTAAAACAGAATGCTGTAGAGGACCGCATGCCCTACCTCAACAGTTTTGACGTGCTGCTACAATACCTGACCACCTTGGCCATATCCGACGGATTTTATCCCGATGAAATATTCAACGAAGTACGCCACACTTTTTGTTATCAGGCCTTATCCGAAGAACAATGGCAGTGGCTGTTGAATTTTATAGTCATGGGCAGTCAGAGCTTACAGACCTACGATGAATACAAAAAGGTGGAGATTGAAAACGATGGCAAATTCAAGGTGAACAATAAGGGGGTCGCAATGCGGCATCGGTTCCAAATTGGAACCATTGTGGGTGACGTGAACCTAACGGTACGCTATCAAAAAGGAGGCTGCATCGGCTCCATAGAAGAGTATTTTATCTCAAAACTGAACCGTGGCGATGTCTTTACCTTTGCAGGCAGAAACTTGGAGTTTATCCGGATAAAGGATATGCAGGTCCATGTAAAGAATTCCACCAAAAAAACGAATAAAATATCCAGTTGGATGGGCAGTCGATTAACGCTATCGGCCCAAATGTCAAAACTATTGCGTGAAGAGATGTACACTGCGAACGACATCCCAAAAAATCAATCTATAGAAATAAAATCTTTGTCCCATTTATTCGAGCGGCAACGCAGGGAAAGTATTGTTCCCGGACCCGATGAATTTCTAATCGAAACCTTTAAAACAAGGGACGGTTACCACCATTTATTTTATCCCTTTGAAGGCAGGTTTGTTCATGAGGCCATGGGCAGTCTATTGGGCTATCGCATTAGTCTATTATCGCCCATAACATTCTCCCTCGCCTTCAACGATTATGGTTTTGAATTGTTGTCGGATAAAGAGATAGATGTTCAACAGGTGTTGGACAACAATCTGTTCACCTCCGAATACCTATTGGACGACCTTCAAAAAAGTCTAAACGCTACGGAGATGGCACGCCGCAAATTTCGTGATGTGGCCATCATTAGCGGTATGGTCTTCACCGGATATCCGAACAAGGGCATAAAAATGAAGCACTTACAAAGTAATTCACAATTACTTTTTGAAGTTTTCCGAGACTACGAGCCAGAAAACCTTCTTTTTCAACAGGCCTTTACGGAAACTTTTCAGCATCAATTGGAGGAAGGACGTTTACGCCTTTCTATGGAGCGAATCGCTACTCAGAAAATCATCTGGAAGCAATGTGAAAAAGCTACACCCTTTTCCTTTCCGTTAATAACCGATAGGTTAAGCAGGGAAAAATTATCCAGTGAAAAATTGGAAGACCGCATTAAGCGCATGGCCGCCTTATTGATGAAGAAATAAGTATTTTTGACTGATGACCCAATCCGTCCAAATTTTAAAGAACACCTTTCAAATGCACTGCTCCGGTGTACTCTATTGGCAGGAAAGGTCAACTTTAATTATCAGTGATGTACATTTGGGAAAAATATCCCATTTTAGAAAATTTGGGGCAGCTGTTCCGCAAAAAGCGGTAGCACAGAATTTTTTGGTAATGACCGAGGTTATCGAACTTTTTAAACCGAAGGTCATCATTTTTTTGGGAGATTTGTTCCATTCTTCGGTTAATAAGGAATGGCAATTTTTTGAGGAGTGGATTTCAAACCTTATGGCAAAGGTTATATTAGTTAGTGGCAACCATGATATTATTTCCCCTGTAAAATATGAGGATTTAGGTGTGCTAGTAACCAAAGAACTTCTTTTGGACGGTTTTCTACTTACCCACCACCCAGAAGAAAGGGAAAATTTGTTCAATTTTTCGGGTCATGTACACCCTGCCATACGGTTACACGGGGTAGGGAGACAATCAGTTCGTCTACGCTGCTTCTTTAAAACTAAAAATCAAATGATTTTACCGGCCTTCGGCGAATTTACGGGGAACTACACCATGGAAGCAACACCTGATTGCGAGGCTTATGCTTTGTTGGGAGATACAGTGCTTCAAGTCCCGTTAAAACAGACAAAACGACGCAGGAGATTTTAGAACAGTTCTTATTGAACGGGTTTGAGATAAACCAGAATTCAAAAATGCTCTAATTTTAGCTAAAATGATGTTTTTATGAAAAAGCTTGCAGTTATCAACTTGGCCTCTGTAGTATTAGTAATTGCCGTTAATTACATATCCCAGGCGCTTAGATTAAATAATACGACTATAGGGGAAATCAGTGCCAAATACGATAACCTATTTACGCCCGCTTCATATGCCTTCGCCATTTGGGGAATTATATTCATTAGCCTTTTGGTGTACGGTATTTTTCAAGTGCGTCGTTCTTTTTTTAGTACTAAGCAAAATGATTTCATTCAAAAGACGGATTATTGGTTTCTATTAGCAAACCTATTAAACGCAGCGTGGGTGTTTGCTTTTGTTTACGACTTTACAGGGTTATCCGTGTTGATTATGCTAGGAATCTTGTTCTCCCTGATAAAAATAATACTGAACACCAATATGGAACGATGGGATGCTCCAGTAACCACTATCGCTTTTGTCTGGTGGCCGATTTGCATCTACAGTGGATGGATAGCAGTGGCGACCATTGCTAATATTTCTGCTTATTTAAGTAAACTTGGATGGAGCGGAGGACCGTTATCGGAGACTAGCTGGACAATGATGATGATCGGAGTAGCCGTTCTGCTAAATCTCTTCATGATTTGGAAGCGGAACATGCGAGAATTTGCATTTGTAGGTGTTTGGGCGTTGTTCGCAATCTATATACGCCACAAAGACACTTTAGAAAACATTGCCTACAGCGCATTGTTTGGATGTATTTTATTGACGGTCGCCATATTGGTTCATGGTTATCAAAATAGTCACACCAACCCCTTTGAAAAACTAAAGGAAAGGTTGAAAAGCGACTAAACCATACTTTTAAGGTCATTGCCCCATGAAGGATATGTGAAAATTGTACCCTGCAAAGCATCGGCCGTCATCTTGGCGTTAATGGCCATTGCAAAAATATTGACAGTCTCTCCCGCTTCGGGACCTAAGAGATGTGCTCCCACAATTTCTTGAGTTCGTTCGTTCAAAATAATTTTATAGCTGTATAATGGAGCATTTATTCTTTTGGCATTGAACCAATTGGGAACCGAGGCCCGTTTGACCAAGACACTTTTATATCGACTTTTAGCTTCCTCCTCGGAATATCCGACAGAAGCCATATTGGGTAAGGTAAATACCACCGAAGGAATTACCGGAATGGAGATTTTTTTTGAATTTCCTTTCAGTATGTTTTCGGATACTACATTACCCTCACGACCGGATAATGGGGTAAGCGGCAACCCATTTACGGAAACGTCTCCGCAAGCGTACACCTTGGGATTACTTTTACTTTGCAAGAATGCATTGGTCCCTATGCCGCTATCGCTAAAAATTACATTGCCCTTTTCTAAATCAAGTTCCGCTGACGCCGGAACCCGACCCGCTGTATTAAATATAGCTCTAGATTTTAAGGATCGTGAGGTTCCATTTATATCATACTTCAGTTTTAAATTCTTACGCAGCTTTTTGACAGCCGTTGTCTTTGCGCCGAAAACAAATTCGATACCCAGTTTTTTGGAATATTTGGTAAGCTCCTTTACTAAGTCACCGTCAAAAGCGTTCAAAGGACTTTGACCCGATTCCACAACTGTAACCCTGGCCCCAGCCCTTACCGCCATATGAGCGAATTCCATCCCAACATAACCTGCTCCAAGAAACGTAATATGTTTGGGTAGTTTTTTCAAATTCAAAAAATCGTCACTAGTGAGTAGATGTCCATTCCCTTTAAAGGATAATCTACGGGGTTCATATCCGGTAGCGATGACAATCGTTTTAGCGGTTATCTTTTTCCCTTCCACCATTAAAGAATCCTCCGTTAAGAATTTTGGGGATTGATGATATAGTTTAATGCCCATACCTTTCAGGTCTGTTTCCGTACTCTTTGGAACGGCAGACGTAAATTCCTTTTTAAACTTTTGAAGTTTTTTCCAATTGATTTTTGGAAGCTTTGCGATACCCTTCCCGTGTAAATTCTTCGAGCTCTCAAGCACCTCCGTCATGCCTAGGAGTACCTTTTTTGGGTCACAGCCCCTATTGGCGCAGGTACCACCGAATTCACGTTTGTCCGCTATGGCCACTTTAAGCCCAGCTTCGGCACATGCCTTGGCCACTGTCTGACCTGCAATACCGCTGCCTATTACAAATACATCGAATTGATTTTCTTTCATCAGTTTAAGTTATAAAAATTAAAGA
>JBARUM010000235.1:0-11166 GCA_049645725.1 Maribacter sp. | reverse complement strand
ACTATACATATCCTTAAACTGTTCTTCCAACAATGCTTTTTGGGCAGAGAAATCAATATCAATATTCGATATTTCGCGTATCTTTTTGTTGATGAGGCTATTTTGTTTTAAAAACAAATCTTCTACTGAAAGCTGCATCTTTTTTAATTTTTCCGATTGTTTTTCCGTTATTACCAAAGCTGAATTACGAAGTAATAGTATGGGGAAAGGTACTTCCATGACCTCAAATGCCGATTTTAGTTCCAACCAGTAGGCAATTTCTCCACCTCCACCTATGTAACAGAGGTTGGGCAAAATCACCTCTTGGTACAAAGGCCTTGCTATTACGTTAGGAGAAAAGCGTTCAGGATAATCGTCCAATTCCTTTAGCAATTCTTTGCGCTCCCAAGTTATATTGTGTCCGTTTACGGCATATTTTCCGTTTACTTCTACAATACGCTCGCGCAAACCTTCAATCAAATAAAAGTAGTTTATTTCCCTAGGATTTACCTGAATGTTATAATCAGAATCAAATTCCTCAATAGTTTGGGAAACGGCCTTAAAAGCCATCTGTTCAAAAATGTCCTTTTTTGCATAAGGCACCAACAGTTCTTTTAAAGCCTTATCGTCCCCATCTACGATGACTAAACCGTATTCGGCAAACAAAGCATTCGCTAAAAACCTAGTTGCGTCAGTGAGTGTTTCGTGCTTTAAGTATGCATTTTCAAAAAGCTCTTTTAAAAATTTAGCATTACCGCTATTACCTATGGCATTAGAAAAAGTTGTAAAAACTTCATTCAAACCGGCTGTGTTCAAGTGTCCTACAGCTCCAGAGGCCTCTCTGTTCCATTGGATTTTTTTTCCTTTAAATTTAAAATAGTTGATTTCATCAAAATCATGATCTTCCGTTGCCATCCAATATATGGGAACAAAATTGTAGGACGGGTATTCTATTTTGAGCTCTTCCGTAAGATTTATAGTAGAAATTATCTTGTACAAAAAATAAAGTGGCCCTGTAAATAAGTTAAGCTGATGACCGGTGACGACGGTAAACGTATTGGAATCTTTTAATCCTTTTATATTGCCCAGGGTTCTTTCTGAACTATCTACTCCTTCATATTGTTTCAACAAGGAATTACAAAGAACGTTTCTGTGTGAATTGGTAAAGCTTTTACTTTTTTCTTCTAATTGTCCTTTAAAACTCTCCAAGTTTGGAAAGCGGTTATAAAGTGAGGCAACTTTCTCATTACCATCAATATAATCACATATCAAATTTGAAAAATAACCGGTCTTTTTAAAGGGTAAACAGTCAATATCCATAGAAGAATCAAAATGAAAGTAAATATAAAACACTCATGTTTTAGAGTTGCTAAAAATAAGTTAATTACTTGTAGCATAAAATTTTGATTTTATTCGCAAAAAGCGGTTTTAAGAGGTATCTTTTTGGACATTATTCGTTAGTTTTGGTGCTATTTGATTATTAAAATAACAGATGAAGAAAATTTTACTCCCCCTCCTCTTAATCTTACCTTTTATTTTTAACGCTCAACTCAAATCTCCCTCAGAATTCTTAGGCTACGAATTAGGGAGTCAGTTTACTAGACACCATCAAGTTGTTGACTATTACCAATATTTGGCCCGGGCTAAACCGGACGAAATGCAATTAATGGAGTACGGAAAAACATATGAACGCAGGCCTTTATTATTAGCTCATGTTTCTTCCAAAAGCAACATTAATGACATAGAAAACATACGTCTAGAACATTTAAAAAATATCAAAGGTGAAGGGCAGTCCGATAAATCAATTGTTTGGTTAAGTTATAATGTACATGGTAACGAAAGTGTAAGTACGGAGGCCTCGATGCAAACTATTTATGACCTTCTTACAGCCAAAAGCAGCTATTTGGAGAACACCCTAGTTATCATCGATCCGTGTATTAATCCAGATGGGCGTGATCGCTATGTTAATTGGTATAACCAGTATAAGAATTCTCTTTATAATATCGACCCCAACAGTACGGAGCATCATGAAGGTTGGTGGAGCGGGAGAAGCAACCACTACATGTTCGATTTAAATAGGGATTGGGCATGGTTAACACAAGTGGAAAGTCAACAACGGCTAAAGCAATTTAACAAATGGTTGCCCCACGTGCATGTAGATTTTCATGAACAGGGTGTGGACAACCCTTATTATTTCGCTCCTGCGGCAGAACCTTTTCATGAAGTGGTAACCGATTTCCAAAGAGAATTCCAAGTGACGATTGGAAAGAATCACGCAAAATATTTTGATGCTAAAGGTTGGTTCTATTTTACAAAAGAAGTTTATGATCTGTTGTATCCAAGTTATGGAGATACCTACCCCACTTATAACGGCGGCATTGGCATGACCTACGAACAAGGCGGAAGCGGAAGAGCTGGATTGGGTATTACAACCAGTATAGGGGATACACTTACGCTAAAGGATAGGATTGCACACCACTATACTACTGGGCTCTCTACTATAGAAGTAGCTAGCAAAAACGTTGAAAAATTAAATACGGAATTCAAAAAATTCTATCAAAACAAAAACTTTAAGTACAAAAGTTATGTCTTGAACGGGAATGCTGACAAGCTTTCTAAATTGGCCAAGTTATTGGATCAGCATGAGATTGAATATGGTTTGGGACAAAATACTACCGTCAAAGGATTTGATTATAGTACTGGAAAACAAGGTAGTATTAAAAGTAACGAGAAAAGTATAGTGATTTCTTCTGATCAGCCAAAAAGTACTTTAGTAAAAGTGCTTTTTGAGCCTAGGGCAAAATTGAGCGATTCCGTTACCTATGACATAACGGCTTGGTCCTTACCATACGCCTATGGTTTGGATGCCATAGCATCGGAAAACATCGTGCTTCCAAAATTATCTGAAGGCATGGCAATTAATCCTCAAACTTTAAATAATATTAGCGAACAAAACTATGGCTACATTAAGGATTGGGATAGTTTAGAAGATGCCAGGTTTTTGGCAGACCTTCTTAAACAAGATATTAGGGTGAGGTATGTGAACAAACCATTTGCTCTGGATGGAAACGGGTATAAAAGAGGAAGTTTAATTATAACTAAAGGAGATAACAGAAACCATCCAGATTTTATAGGTACTTTAAAAACTATTTTAAAAAATGATTTTCCGCATAAACAGTTGACGGTTGCAAATACCGGTTTTGTGGAAGTTGGAAAGGATTTTGGCTCAAGCTATGTTGATGTGGTTAAAAACGTTAAAGTTGCCATGCTCTCGGGCGAACCCACTTCTACTTTAGATTTTGGTGAAGTTTGGCACTTTTTTGAGCAGCAATTGAATTATCCAGTTAGTATTTTGAATGCGGATTATTTTAATAGAGTTGACCTTTCCGAGTATGACATTCTTATTCTACCAAATGGTGATAAGTATAGAAGTTTTCTAAAAGAAAACACATTGTCCAAAATTAAAGATTGGGTCAAAGCTGGTGGAAAACTAATTGCTATGGCGGGAGCTATAGATGTTCTTTCCATGGATAAAGATTTTCAAATTAAGGAAAAAGAGGAAGAGAAAGATACGATCGTTAGTTTGGAAGCCTTTGATGTTTCACAGCGCGAGCGCATTAAATCTCGAATTACAGGGGCTATTTTTAAAGCGACAGTGGATACGACACATCCTTTGGCCTATGGCTACGACGATACTTATTTTACCCTTAAATTAGGAAATAGCTCATATAGTTATCTTGATGGCGGAAGTGCTGTTTATTTAGCAAAGAATGCCAATGTCCCAATATCCGGATTTGCAGGAAGTGATGCCCAGAAAAAAATAGCGGAAACATTAATTTTTGGTGCAGAACGCATGGGCCAAGGCCAAATCATCTATATGATAGACAATCCATTGTTCAGAGGGTTTTGGGAAAATGGCAAGTTGTTTTTTGCAAATGCCCTTTTTATGGTCAACTAGTAATACATTTAGAATGAAGGAATACAAAGTAGAAACGCTAATTTACTACAGCAAGCTTACCCTAGACACCAAACATATAGCCAAATCTTCCCAAGTGGAGATTCAAGAAAAACTGGATGAATATGCAAAAGATGGCTGGCGATTAGCTTCTACGGACGCCACAAGTTTTGGAGCTGCTGTTTACATTTATCTATATTTTGAAAAATAATTCTGCAGATTACTGATTTTAAACACCTTATTCCACCCTTATTTAATAACAGTATTATATAATCCAATAGTTTTTTTAAAAACCAGATACACTGTTTTCAGGGAAACACTATTACAAAAAGCTTCCTATCTTGCCAACAAATCTCAAGTTATACCGTTCTGAAAAACCAGACGATACTTTAGGACTGGAGTAAAATAGCCCCTATGCCAGATAATCAAGAGAAAATAGCACAGCTTTTAAAGAGACTAGAACTACTTACAAAACAACAGGAAGACTTTAATCTGGAAATCAAGGAACTACGTAACGATATCCGCACACTACAAGATAACGACAAACCTTTACAGGAGAAGATTAACCCAAATCAGGAGATAAATATAAGAAAAGACATAGAACCTGCCTTTGTTCAAAAGACTATTCCAACCAATGCTTCGGAACAGCACGAACAAGACGAGAAAAAACCTGTTTTATCTACCCAAGAACCAATTGACGCCTCATCACTTCCGAAATCTAAGAAACCGAAGGGGAAATCTAACCTAGAGAAATTTATAGGTGAGAATTTAATCAATAAAATAGGGATTCTGATTACCGTAATAGGTGTTGTTATAGGTGCTAAGTATTCCATCGAAAACAATTTAATCAGTCCGTTAACACGAATAATTCTGGGTTATATAGTTGGTCTTGGGCTTGTTGGTTTTGCAATCAAACTGAAGAAAAAATATAAGAATTACAGTGCTGTTCTTTTGAGTGGCGCGTTAGCAATCCTATACTTCATAACCTTTGCCGCCTACAGTTTTTACGGTCTCTTTCCTCAACTTTTGGCTTTTGGGATTATGTTGTTGTTTACGGTATTTGGAGTTGTTTCAGCGCTTAATTTCAATAAACAGGTTATTGCCCATATTGGCTTGGTAGGTGCGTATGCTATTCCCTTTTTACTAAGTAATGATTCTGGCAATGCTCAAGTCTTATTTGGCTATATAATTATGATTAATATCGGAATTCTAGCTATTTCATTTAAAAAATATTGGAAAGCGCTTTATTACGTAGCTTTTTCTTTCAGTTGGTTAATTTATGTAGTTTGGGTCGCCACCTCATTTGACCGTGAAGAACACTTTACATTAGCCTTAATCGTTCTTTGTACTTTCTTTTTCATTTTTTACTGTACATTTTTAGCTTACAAACTGCTGAAATCAGAAAAGTTTAAGGCATCTGATGTTATCATGCTCATGCTTAATTCCTTCATATTTTATGGATTGGGAATAGGCCTGCTTTCCTTCTATGAAACGGGAAAACAACTTTTAGGACTATTCACCTTAGGTAATGCTATCATCCATTTTGCCGTAGCCTTACTTATTTACAAAAGAAAATTGGCGGATAAGAACCTATTTTTTCTTGTTGCCGGACTGGTACTTACTTTTATAACCATTGCCATTCCGGTACAATTGGACGGTAATTGGGTTACGTTGCTCTGGGCTCTTGAAGCTGCACTTCTCTTCTGGATTGGTCGCACCAAAAAAGTGACTACTTATGAATACCTTTCCTATCCACTAATGGTACTTGCTTTCTTTAGTCTTACACATGACTGGTCCATAAGCTACAGTAGTTATAATTATGATTTAGAGACCACACCATTAACTCCAATATTCAATATTGCATTTCTAACATCCGCTTTATTCTTAATTGCTTTTGGGGCTATAAATTGGATAAATAACAGATTTCAAAATATTTCCGTTGACGGAAAACGAGGGCTATTTTCAAAATTAATGTCCTTTGCTATTCCAGGAATTTTGTTGATTGTACTGTACAGTGCTTTCTATCTGGAAATCGAGTACTATTTTCAACAGTCGTTTCAAAAATCAGAAGTTATGGTGAATGGTACTAATTCCTATACCTATCCTCAGAACAACTATAATATTAAAGATCAAGGTAGTATTTGGTTATTTAATTATACCCTATTTTTTGTTGCCGCTCTAGCCTTTATAAATATTAAGAAGTTAAAGAATAGAGTTTTAGGAATCATAACCCTATGTCTAGGAATCCTTGTAGGCGGTATTTTCCATACCGTAGGGCTGTATATTTTAAGTGAGTTGCGCGAAAGTTATATTTCTCAAAATCTTGCAGAATTCTATCAGGTAGACCACTTTAATCTTTATATAAGATATATAGCAATTGCTTTTGTTGCATTACTTATAGTTATGTTATACAAATTGATACGACGACCGTTCATGAAAGTGAATTTTGCAGTTCCTTTTAATATCTTACTTCATATATCCGTTTTATGGATTCTGAGTAGTGAACTTTTACATTGGATGGATTTATTCGGTTCTGACCAATCTTACAAATTAGGTTTAAGCATTCTGTGGGGTATCTATTCCCTATTTTTAATAGCCTTGGGCATTTGGAAAAAACAAAAATACCTGCGAATTATAGCCATTATTTTATTCGGAATCACTTTGGTGAAATTATTCTTTTATGATATTGCATCATTGAATACCATTTCTAAAACCATAGTTTTTGTGTCATTAGGGATTTTACTTTTGATTATCTCTTTCCTGTATAACAAATACAAACACATTATTGCAAATGAGGATGAAAACTAAAATACTAGGGTGTCTATTCTTGTTATTAAGTACACTTTGCTTTGGGCAATTACATAGTTATGACAGGAAAATACCATTATCCGGAATTACGGAGCAATGGCATTCCGTACCCCTTACCAATGAAATATTCGCAGATGTAAGAGATAATTTGGCAGACATCCGCATCTATGGTATTACTGAAAACGACACGCTAGAAGCACCATATGTGTTGAAAATTTCTAATGCAAAAGGTACTTTGTCAAAAATTGATTTTAAACTGATAAACACATCCTCCAACCAAAACGGATTCTATTTTACCTATGAAGTACCAACTGCCAAAACCCTTAATCAAATTCGACTTGATTTTAAGAACAAAAATTTTGATTGGAAAGTAGCGTTGGAGGGAAGTCAAAATCAGCAAGAATGGTTTACACTTTTGGACGACTATAGAATTCTATCCATAAAAAATAACCAAACAGATTACGCCTTTACACACCTCAACTTTCCAAATGCAAAGTACCGTTATTACAGGCTTTTAGTTCATAGTAATAAGCAACCGGAATTGACTGGCACAAGTCTATATTTGGACAGTATCATACCCGCGGAATACCAAAAATATCCTGTCACCAATTTTAAGGTCACGGAAGAAAATAAAAATACCATCATAGCACTAGACCTAAAATCGCGTCTCCCGCTGAGTTATTTAAAATTAGATGTTTCGGATGAAATAGACTACTATCGTCCCATAGAGATTCAATACATTTCGGATAGTGTAAAGACTGAAAAGGGATGGAGATATAGCTATCGAACCCTAACTTCTGGAACTTTAACTTCATTGGAAAAAAACGAATTCAAATTCCAAAGTACTTTAGCCCGAAGGCTGAGGGTTATTGTTCGTAATTTTGATAATGAACCTTTAACATTTTCCACAGCGGAGATCAAAGGATATGCGCATCATCTGGTCGCTCGTTTTACCAAAAGGGCCAACTACTATTTAGCCTATGGAAACCAGAGTGTTTCTTCGCCAATCTATGATATTTCTAACAATGGCTTTAAACTTCCAAAAAATACAAGTATATTAAAATTAGGCCAAACTGAAATAATTCCCAAAACAAAAGGGATTCAGGTAACACCGTTATTCGAGAATAAATGGTGGCTTTGGAGTCTTATGGGAATTATAATATTGGTTTTAGGTGGATTCACTTTAAAAATGATGCAGGATAAAGGTTAATGAATACATCGCTCTGTAAGTAAACCTCCTATTCAATAGCGCTATTAGTAGCGTTGGTTTTCATGTATTTTAGTTACTTTTCAAAACTCAAATACATTTCATGAAAACATTATTTCCGGTATTGCTTTCTCTACTTGTCTTTTTTTCCTGTAAAAACGAAGATGCCCCACCTATTTTGTTGGAAGAAGGTGTTCCGTTAGCGATGGCCAAATATCGGAAAAGTCAGATCTCGGATGTTCTGTACCAACTGTGGTTTGAAATTCCGGTAGAAAAAGAAAAAGGTATTCCTGCAAGATTAATTCTGGATTTAAATTTGTCCAGCCTAGAATATCCTTTATATCTGGATTTTAAGGAAAAGGCCGATAAATTATCCTCGGTTACCGCAAACGGGGAAAATATCCCTGTCACACATGAAAAAGAACACCTAATAATTCCCTCAAAGTATCTAAAAATAGGTGAAAATAGTATCAAAATAGATTTTGAGGCAGGTGAACTCTCCCTAAATAGAAATGATGATTTTCTGTATACCCTATTGGTCCCCGACCGGGCGAGAACGGTTTTTCCTTGCTTTGACCAACCTAACATTAAAGCGAACTATAAATTGAATATTACTGCACCTAAGGACTGGAAAGTACTATGCGGAGCTTCTTTACAGGAAAAAATTGAAAAAGGCGACTTTACGGAACATCAATTTGGCCGTACCGATAAAATGAGTACCTACTTATTTTCTTTCGTAGCAGGTAATTTCCAGTCGGTTACCAAAAACAAAGGTGGTTTTGATATGACATTGTTGTACAGGGAGAACAATCCTGAAAAAATCGAATCCACTATCGACCCAATTATAGATTTACACCAGCAATCCATTTCTTTTTTAGAGGAATATACGCATTATAAGTTTCCGTTTCAGAAACTAGATTATGCAGCTATACCAGGGTTTCAATATGGTGGTATGGAACACGTAGGTGCCATTCAATATCGTGAAGGGGCTTTATTTTTAGATAAAAGTGCCACTGAAAACCAAAAATTAGGGAGGGCAAAACTCATCTCCCATGAAACGGCCCATATGTGGTTTGGAGATTTGGTGACGATGGATTGGTTCAACGATGTTTGGATGAAAGAGGTATTCGCCAATTTCATGGCAGATAAATCTGTAAATCCTGCTTTTCCGGATATTAACCATGAGCTTTCATTCATGACCACCCACTATCCCCGTGCCTATTCCGAGGACAGGACCAGAGGTACCAATCCCATTCGCCAAGATTTGGACAATCTAAAGAACGCCGGGTCGCTTTATGGTAGCATCATTTACAACAAAGCCCCTATTATGATGCGCCAATTGGAGGCAACCATGGGCAAGGATACATTTCAGGAGGGTATTCAAGAATACATAAAAACCTATGCAAATAATAACGCGGATTGGGGTCAATTGGTTGATATCATGGATGATAAAACGGCTATAAATCTAAAAAAATGGAGCGAGGTTTGGGTAAACCAATCTGGCCGTCCAGTATTTAAAGAACAAATTTGGTACGGTGAAGACCATACCATCAAATCTTTTGAAATCGAACAAAAAGCGGAAGATGGGAGTGCAAACCTATGGCCACAAACGTTTGATATCGCCTTGGTCTATCCTGACTCCGTCCAAACCATTACGGTAAATGTTTCCGAAGAGAAAACAAGCCTTACTCGGCTAATAGGTCAGCGAAAACCCCAAACTATTATTTACAATTCTAACGGAATGGGTTACGGTGTTTTTCCGATAGATACGAAAGCATTGGATAAGATTTCTAAAATTGAAAACGAGGTTGCCCGAGGATATGCTTATATCAACAATTTTGAAAACGCACTTAACGGCACGATTTCAACTTTCTCGGTAATGGAAGCCTATAGAAATGCTTTAAAAATAGAACGAAACGAGTTATTGATAAATCTACTAAGCGGTAGGATTAATAACCTGTTCTGGAAATACCTTAGCCCCACTCAACGTGATGCCCAACAAGCTTTTCTAGAGAATGAACTTTTTAGTCTGCTTCAAAAAGACCTTCCGTCAAATATTAAAAAAACACTTTTTAGCCTTTTCCGCTCCATAGCCTATTCTAAAAGCGGGCAAGAAAAAATCTATGATATCTGGAACAAAGATATTCACATTAAAAATCTAAAATTAAACGAGGACGATTTCACGAATCTGGCTATGGAACTAGCACTCTACGAACATATAAAACAAGAAGAAATCCTTGAGAAAGCAGGGAAAGCCATTACAAATCCTGACAAATTAAAACGCTTCCAATTCCTACTCCCGTCCCTATCCTCTGATATTACGGTCAGGGATTCTTTTTTTGACTCGCTCGTGGATGAGAAAAATAGGGAAAAAGAATCCTGGGTGCTGACCGCCTTGGACAATTTAAACCACCCATTACGAAAAGAAAGTGCTATAAAATATCTGAAACCAAGCCTTGACTTGTTAGCGGAAATACAACAAACGGGTGATATTTTTTTTCCAAAAGGATGGCTGAATACTACCATTGGAAACCACACTTCAACCGAAGCTTATGAAATATTGGAAACCTTTTTGAAAGCGAATCCGAATTTGGATTCCGTCCTTCTAAAAAAATTACTTCAAGCTTCGGACGATTTATACAGAGTTCAGCAGCTGAATAAAAATCTTATGCCTTAAAACCATGATTCAACAAAAAAAAGCTTTTTTTATAATTGTTCTATTGGTACACACCGCTTTTCTTTCCGGTCAAATAAAAGCACTTCATTTTGGAGAATTAATATGCGGTAATGGTGAAAAAATAACGGATGCCATTGTAATTACCGATGGAGATAGAATCATTAAAACGGGGACTTCCAAAACTATTTCTATTCCAAAAAATGCAAAACGAATAGACTTGCAGGCTTACACTGCTATCCCAGGCTTGATTGACGCTCACACACACATTACATATTTTTGGGACGAAGCTCCGGGCACAAGTCCATGGGAGCAATTGGGAACTTTAGGCCCTGCAGTAACCGTTTTTTTAGCACAAGAAAATGCCCTAAAAACTCTTGAGACCGGGGTTACGACCATACGGGATTTAGGTTCGTTTGATGATATGGATTTCTCCATGAAAGAGCTTGTGCAAAGGGGAAAGATGGTTGGTCCAAGAATGTTCGTCTCTGGGCGTGGTCTTAGCAATAGAAGAACAAAAGGAGTGGCCGCCGTGGATAGTTT